>JARGOE010000049.1 GCA_029210015.1 Vicingaceae bacterium | reverse complement strand
ACTCTTAAAAACACATTAATTAAAAAGCCCTGCTAATTTATTAGCAGGGCTTTTTTAATTTTGATAAATCTCATATAACATAATTGTGTAATCAAATCAAATGATTTAATTTTGAAGAATAAATAACTTAAAACAATATAAAATATGAAAAAATCTTTACTAAAATTAGCATTAGGGGTAGTTGCATTTGCTTTTGGATTTAGCGCTGTTGCCCAAACTTACACTTTTACTAATTGTGGTGCGACAGGTCGTTATGGGCCAACCCAAACACAAGTCAATGCAACTTATACAGGTTCTAATACCCTAGCAGGTGATGTAACTATAAATACTCAAGGAATTCAAGAGTGGACAGTGCCAGTTACAGGTAACTATAGCATAGAAGCTATAGGTGCTGAAGGTGGCGATAGTACTAATAGCCCTGATACTTATCCAGGAAAAGGTGCTATAATGAAAGGAGAGTTTAACTTAACACAAGGCACTGTTTTAAAAATATTAGTTGGACAAAGAGGTGGTGATGCTGCTGTTCCTGTTTCACCTTGTACAGCACACCAAGATAGAGCTGGTGGCGGTGGTGGCGGATCATTTGTTACTGATACTTCAAATACTCCATTAATTGTTGCTGGTGGTGGAAATGGAGATAACTGGGGTGATTGGAATACGAGTGGGCCTGGAGCATTAATTACAAATACCGGCACAGGTGGTGGAACTTCTACTACTGGAAGAGCTGGTGGAGGCGGTGGCCTTATTGGTGATGGTCAGGATTATAATAATAATGACGAAGGAGGACATTCTTTTATAAATGGAGGAGAAGGTGGAAACCGAAACGAATGTAATAAAGGTGATGGTGGATTTGGTGGAGGTGGAGGAGCCCGCTACGAAGGTGGTGGAGGTGGAGGATACACCGGAGGGTCAATAGTTCCATCTAATCAATATAACAATACTTACCCTACTTTTGGTGCAGGATCATATAATAATGGTATGAACCAAGTTAATTTGGCTGATACTAATTCTGGACACGGAGAAGTGATAATTGAGTTTATTCCTGTAGTTAGTATTGATGAAAATATTGAATCAATGGGGGTTAATATATACCCTAATCCAACAAATAACATCATTAACATTTCTTTAGATAATTTTTCTGCTAATACAAAACTTACTTTAACATCAATTGACGGGAAGGTAGTTTATCAACAAAATAATATATCTAAAAATATTGCAAGTGTTGATTTAAGCAACAATAGTAAAGGAATTTATTTCTTGAAAGTTGAAGCTAACAACCAATACAAAGTTTACAAAGTAATTAAAGAGTAATACTTTTTAAAACAAATTTAAAAAGTCCTGCTATCATAATAGCAGGACTTTTTTATTAATGTTCATACTTTCCGCTGTACTTGTCGTACAATTGTTTTTGAAAGTTGTTAAGGTTCAACATTCTTCCTTGAATAAAGGCAGCAATTACATCGTTAGTCTTCATGTCTAAAGCATCTCCAGTAGAGATGAATAAAGTAGCATCTTTACCTGTCTCAATACTTCCACAGAAATCATCAATCCCTAAAATTTTAGCAGTATTTAAAGTTATTAAACTTAAAGCTTCTTCTTTATCTAATCCATAAGCAGCAGCTGTACCTGCATAAAAAGGTAAATTACGAGTTCCCATAGCCTCCATATCTCCAGCATTTTCTAAGCAAAACAAAACTTCTGCATCAAAAAGCATATGGGGTAATTTATAAGGTAAATAAACATCATCTTCTTGTCGCTGAGGCAGAGAGTGAACTCGTTTTAGAATTACCGCGATATTGTTTTCCTTTAGCATATCTGTTATCATCCAAGAATCATATCCCCCAACAATAACCGTTTTTTTAACATTATACTTTTTACTAAAATTTATGGCTTCAGTTAATTCTTTAATATAATTGGCATGAATGTATAGTGTTTTTACTCCATTAAAAACGCCCCGCATTGCTTCAAAACGCAAGTTTTTTTCCTTATGCTCTTCTAGCTTTGAATAAGCTAGAGCATCAGCAAAAAAGCCATTTAATTGAGCGACACTTTTTTCATAATTTTTGTTTTTTTCACCACCCCATCTATTATACATTGATGTCCAATTTAAATGGAGACCATCATCTTCTTTTACAACAGCATCTTCCCAGTTCCATGCATCAAACTGAACGATTGATGAAGTTCCAGAAATAACACCGCTTCTAGGTGTAATTTGCCCCATTAATATTCCGTTACTTCTAATGGTAGTAGTTACTTTAGATTCAGTATTGTAAGCAATAACTGAACGCACATGCGGTTTAAACTGACCTACTTCACTATAATCTCGAGTTGCTCTTACAGCGTCTATTTCAGTCAACCCTAAAGTAGAGTTTGGAGCAATAATTCCAGGGTAAATGTGCTTCCCCCTAACATCAATAACAGTATCAAATTGTTTAAAGTCGATTTTAATAACAGCTGCATCAGCTATAATATCAAATTTTCCATCTATTATTGAAATAGCTGAATTTTTAATCACTTTTCCATTGCCTAAGTGAGCTATCCCATTTAATAGTATAATTTTTTTGGTCTGCTTAGGTGCGGGTGTTTCTGTTTGACCATTTACACTTATAAATAGACCTACAAATAATATTAAAAATATATTCTTCATATTCAGTTCTTTTATTCTCCTACTGTATCACAGTGATATAATTTTTGTTTTTTGCTTTTCGCAGGCTGAGTTTTAGCCCCTCCCTTTTTAGCAACAATCATTTTTTCTATAATTCTTGCTTTTTCTTTACTGTTAGCCTTTTGTTGGTCAGCATCTTTATCTAAATCAAAATAAACAACACCATCTATAATTGTTTTTTCACAAATGGCATAAATTGATAATGGATTATCAGACCATAAAACTACATCAGCATCTTTTCCTACTTTAATACTTCCCATTCGGTGATCAAGGTGTAAAAGTTTAGCAGGGTTAAGGGTTACAAATTTTAAAGCTTCTTCTTCACTTACCCCACCATATTTAACTGCTTTAGCAGCCTCTTGGTTTAATCTTCTACCCATTTCAGCATCATCTGAATTGAAAGCTGTAAGAACACCTTGTTTATGCATAATTGCACCGTTGTAAGGGATAGCATCATTTACTTCGTATTTATAAGCCCACCAATCACTAAAAGTAGATCCTCCAGCACCATGTTCTTTCATTTTGTCTGCTACCTTATACCCTTCTAATATATGAGTAAAAGTATTTACGGTAAAGCCCATAGAGTCACCTACATGCATTAGCATATTAATTTCTCCTTGTTGGTAAGAGTGACAAGAAATAAAGCGTTGTTTATTTAAAATTTCATTCAATGTTTCCATTTCTAAATCAATACGAGGAGCTAAAGAAGAGGCTCTCATTTTTTCTGGTAAAGCCGCAAAAGCATTCCATTTTTTTTGATATTCCTGAGCTCTAATAAATGCATCATAATAAACTTGTTCAACCCCCATCCTAGTTTGTGGAAAACGTTGTGTATTAAATTCCCCCCAGTTAGATTGTTTTACATTTTCACCTAAAGCAAACTTTATAAAACTTGTTGAATCATTGATTTTCATTTGCTCTGGAGCTGCACCCCAACGTAATTTAATTAATGCAGATTGACCACCAATTGGATTACATGAACCATGTAATAATTGCGAAGCGGTAACTCCACCAGCTAATTGGCGATAAATATTTATATCATCAGAATTAACAACATCAGCAATACTAACCTCTGCAGTTACAGCTTGAGTACATTCGTTTACACCTCTGCTAATTGCAATATGAGAATGTTCGTCAATAATACCCGCAGACAAATGCTTACCCTTTCCATCAATTATTCTTGCTCCTTCAGCAGATAAGTTTTTTCCTATTGCTGTAATTTTTCCATTTTGCAATAAAACATCAGTATTCTGTAAAACACCCTCTGCTTCATTTGTCCATACGGTAGACCCTTGAATTATAATTGTTTCAGCTTTTGGTATTGAATCAAAATAACCATAAGCCATATTTGGGTATTGTATTTTTGGAATTATTAATGAGTCTGTTTTTTCATCTGTTTTATCTTCTTTTTTCTCATCATCTTTTCCTTTTATTGCAGACCATTTTACCCATTCACCACTAGGTAGCTGACCATTTCCATCCCAAATACCACCATTACTACTTATGGTTCCGCTTAAACGGATGGTACCTTTTTGATAATCATCAGATGGATTAAAACTTAAAGAAACTAATTGTCTTTCAACTTTAACATCAACTTTAACTTTATTAGTGTCTTTACCATTAATTATATTAATGTTTCCACTTAGTTTTTTAGGCTCACCCTTTACTTTTAAATCATATGTTTTGCCAGCAATATTTAAGCTATAATTCCCTACCGCATCAATAACATTGTAATCTTCAACAACGTATTGTTTCCCTTGAATCCAGTTTTCATAGATTTTTGTTTTTTTAGCAAATAAGTTGTCAGAAGCAATAATGAAATTTGCTAATTTCCCTTTTTCTAAACTTCCAACCTTATCGTATTGGTTAATAAAGTTAGCAGGGTTATAGGTTAATGCTTTTAAAGCAGATTCTTCGCTTAATCCAGATTTTATCGCCTTTGCTAAGTTTTTTAGGAATACTTTTTTGTCTTTTAAATCAGAAGCTGTAATAGCAAAATCAATTTCATTTTCAGCAATTATACCTAAGTTAAACGGAGCTAATTCCCAATGTTTAACAATCGAATAATTTACTTTTAGGGCATCATAAGGGTCTTCTACATCATAAGCCTTTGGAAAATTTAAAGGAACAATTAATTTCCCTTCAGTAGCCTTAATTTCACTAATTCTTTGGTATTCATCTCCTTTGCCTTTAAATATGTATTGCGTTTCAAATTCATCACCAATTTTGTCAGCACGCATAATATTAAGTTTATCATTGGCTTCAAATATTTGTGGAAGTTTCCAATTATCTACAATTGTGTTTAAAGAAATATTATATTCATCAATCTTAGTGTTGTTAAACAGCCAGTCTACATCATAATAAGTTTGTCTTAATAATGCAATCATTCCCATTAAAGAACCAGGATAATCTTGGGTTGAAGTTCCTTTGTTGAAGGATAAATGAGAAGCTACATTGTCTTGCAACATTACTAAGTTTGCTTTCTCATTTCCTAAAGTAACAAATGTAGAAGTTCCTCGCATTAACCCATCATGATGATGTGTAAGTACCGTTCCAAAACCTAACTTTCTAAGTTCATCAGCTTTTTTATCATTAACAGTAAATAGCTTGCCAGCTTCAACTTCAGGCTTAATCGCTTGATTCCAATTTATTGCTTGTTTGTTTTTGTTTTCAAACTGAGGACCATAATGAGGAGTTTTGCTCTTTTTTACTTCTGGCATTCCATAGTCAGAATATAGGTCAATAAATGATGGGTAAATAAATTTACCATCTAAATTGTATCTAACTACATTTTTAGGAATATTAATTTTTGTTCCAACAGCTTCAACTTTACCATCTTTAATTAAGAGGGTAGCGTTTTCAATTTTAGTTTGATAATCTACAAAAACTGTAGCGTTAGTAAATGCATAATAATTGTGATTTTTATTATGGGTTCCGTTTACATCAAAAGTTTCTTGGGCATTTATAAAACCACAAAAAAACATAGTGATTAAAAGAAATACATTCTTCATATATGGGCAATTTTAAATTGAGAAGTTCAAAAATAGTGTTTTAATGCGAAAAACTTAATTGCTTTGTGATGAAAGGTGATGCTTTTGGTTATTTTTGTGAAACATAAAAAACAAATAAAGATGTTACACGCACACTCAGGATTTCGTTGGTTGGTATTATTATTTTTAGTTTTAGCTGCTTTTAAAGCTTTAGCAGGATGGCTAGGTAAAAAACCATATGGTAAAACAGATAACTTGTTAGCTATTTTATTAGTGAGTTTTACGCATATACAATTGATTATTGGAGCTGTTCTTTATTTTATGAGTGATATTACAAAGACTGGAATGGCTAATATGGGCAATGCTATGAAGGAGCCGACTTTACGTTTTTGGACTGTTGAACATGCTGTAATTATGATTTTAGCTGTAGCTTTTATTACTATTGGTAGAGCAAAATCTAAGAAAGCTAAAACTGACGAACTAAAGCATAAAAAAGGAGCTATCTTTTATTTATTGGCATTATTATTAATTGTTTGGGGAGGAATTATAAAGCCTTATGCTATGGGCAGAGGTTGGTTTTAAAATAAAGTTCATTTGAAGAAAAAATTTCAACACACTTCTGAAAAAATTATTGAAACAGCCGTTTTAGTAGGAGTTACTACTCAAAATCAAGATGATAAAACCACTATTGAGTATTTAGATGAATTGGCATTTTTGGCTGAAACTGCAGGTGTTAAAACCTTAAAAAGATTTACTCAAAAATTGGCTACACCACATCCAAAAACCTTTTTAGGTAAAGGTAAAATGGAAATGGTATTGGATTATGTTAAGGAACATGATGTAAGCATGGTTATTTTTGATGATGAGCTTTCCCCATCACAATTAAGAAATATAGAACGGATTTTAGAGGTTAAAATTCTAGATAGAAGTAATTTAATACTAGATATTTTTGCAACCCGAGCTCAAACAGCTCATGCCAGAACTCAAGTTGAGTTAGCGCAATATCAATACTTAATGCCACGCTTAACCAGAATGTGGACTCACTTAGATAGACAAAAAGGTGGTGGAGCAGGAATGCGAGGACCAGGGGAAACTCAAATAGAAACCGATAAAAGAATTATTACTCAAAAAATAGCTTTACTTAAAGAAAAGCTAAAGCAAATTGATAAGCAAAAACAAAATCAGCGAAAGCAGAGAATGCAAATGGTTCGTGTTGCATTGGTTGGTTATACAAACGTTGGGAAATCAACGATTATGAATATGCTGAGTAAATCAGATGTGTTTGCTGAGAACAAATTATTTGCAACCTTAGATACTACTATTAGAAAGGTGGTAGTTAAAAATTTACCGTTTTTGTTAACTGATACTGTAGGCTTTATTAGAAAGCTTCCTCACCATTTAGTAGAATCATTTAAATCTACTTTAGATGAGGTAAATGATGCGGATGTATTGGTTCATGTAGTTGATGTTTCTCACACCAATTTTGAAGATCATATTAGAGTTGTAAATGAAACATTGAAAGATATAGGAGCACTTGACAAACCTACTGTCGTTGTTTTTAATAAAGTAGATGCATTTACTTATGTGAAACAAGATGAGGACGATTTACTACCCAAAACAAGAGAGAATTATTCTTTAGAAGATTTAAAGAAAATGTGGATGTCAAAATCAGAACATCCTACAGTTTATATATCAGCAGTTAAAAAAATTAATGTTGATGAAATGAGAGAGGTGTTATATGAAACAATAAAATCGATGCACCTTCAAATTTACCCGAATCAATTATTGTACTAGATTATTTCACAATGTTAAACTTGTTTGAAACACTCACTTGGTTGGTGTTTTTATCCAGAACGTTGTAAATATATGTTCCAGATGGAAGTGTTGAGATATCTAATTTTGCATTAGAAGTGAATGAGGTTTCAATTACTAATTTTCCGGTAAGGGAATAAATTTTAATTAATTGTTCTGTTGGGTTCGTGCTGCTAATATTGATATATTCTTTTGCAGGGTTTGGAAAAACATTAACAACATATTCTAATTCTTTTGGTTTATCAACTTCAGTTGAAAGTTTTAAGTTGTCTAAATATAGTTCTGAACCAATTTTTGCATAACCCAAACTACCGTCTAAAATTGTTGCGTTAGCACTAGAAAGAGCTACTATATTAATGTTTTTTGGTTTTAGGTTAGAGTAATAATGAATTTTTACAATTTGGTTTGTCCAATTATCTTGAGTTAAGGAAGAGCTAAAAAAACCTTCACCAACAATAATTAAAGAATCATTTTCAGTTGATGTAAGTTGAACGCCTACTAAAACTTCATCCCCAGTTTTTGGAAAGGATTTGTAATCAAACTCAAAACTTTTTGGCCTTTTACTAAATGATGATTGTTGTAATAAAGCACCTACTAAAGTGTCAACATCATAATTCGCTCCTTCACTCCAATATTCAGTTACTAACTTTACACTTGCTAAGCCATCTGCAGGGTTTTCAACTTCTTTAAAAACTACTTTTGGCGCGCCATAGCTAGAAGCATCAGATGTGTTCACCCAATTCTTTGCCTCATCTGTAGCATAAAAATTAATGTCCCAGCGCTCAAAATTTAAGTTTTTTTGAGCAAAAGTAGGTGTTGTTGCAAACACTAAAAATGCTATGTACCAGTAATTTTTCAAAATCTAATAGCCGTAAATTTATAACTTTAAGAGCTAGAAAATAAATTAACTTTTCAACACCATAAGTGTTAACAAACCAACAATAACTTTAACGATTAAATTATTAATACTTTTGTAGTTATGAGTTCAATCAGACAAAATAAGGTTGCAAGATTATTGCAAAAAGAAATAAGTGGAATATTTCATTTAAACGCTGCCAATTGGTTCCCAGGAACTATGGTTACTGTTACAGTTGTAAGGGTTGCTCCAGATTTTAGTTTTGCTAAAGTTTATTTAAGTGTGTTTGGAAAAATGGAACCTAAAGAGTGTGTTGATTTAATGACTGCTCATGCAAAAATGATGCGAGGAGAATTAGGTAAACGAATTAAAAATCAACTACGAATTACTCCAGAACTAGCTTTTTATGTTGATGACTCGTTAGATTACGCTGAAGAGATTGATGAACTTTTGAAAAAGTAAACTTTTGAATTTCCCATTTTATATTGCCAAACGTTATTTGATTTCTAAGAAATCACATAATGTTATCAATATTATTTCTTGGATTTCTGTATTGGGAATAACTATCGGAACAGCTGCCCTTATTATTGTCCTTTCTGCATTTAACGGGCTACAGTTTTTGGTAGAAGATTTGTACGCATCTTTTGATCCGGACTTAAAAATTACTCTTGTAGAAGGGAAAACTTTTGACGCCTCTAGTTTTCCTAAAGATAAAATTCTAGCAATTGATGAGGTTGCATACTATAATCAGGCTTTAGAAGAAGTTGCTTTAATAAAATATGATGACAAACAAACAGTTGCAACTATAAAAGGAGTTGATCCAGCTTTCTACCAAATGACGGGTTTAGACACCTTATTAATTAGCGGAAACTTATCTACTAAAGAAAATGGCTTGTTGCTGGGTTGGGGTGTTTCAGATAAACTCTCGTTATATGTTACTGAAGGAATTCCCAATCAAACTCAAATTATTATACCAAAAAGAGGAACCAAAAAAGGGTTAACTCCTGATTCAGAATTTCATAGGAAGTTTGCTAATACTACAGGAGTGTTTTCTGTAAACCCTGATTTTGACACTAAATATGCATTAACTGATTTAAGATTTGTTCAAAAATTACTAAAACATAAAAATCAAATTTCTTCTGTTGAGTTAGGTTTAGATAAGGATGCTAATTGGGATGAGATAAAAGCAAAGGTTCAAGGTGTAGTTGGAGATAAATATGAGGTAAAAACTCGCTATGAATTAAATGAGTTGATTTTCAAAACTAACAAAACTGAAAAGTGGATAACATCTCTAATACTTACCTTTATTTTAATAATTGCCTCTTTTAATATTATTGGCTCACTAACCATGTTAATTATAGATAAGAAAAAAGATATCTGGATATTAAAAACTATGGGAGCGAATAACGAAGTAATTCGTAAAATTTTCTTTTCTGAAGGGATGTTAATTAACTTGTTAGGCGCAATAATAGGTATGATTTTAGGGGCATTCGTTTGTTGGCTACAAGCTGAGTTTGGCTTACTAAAACTTCAAGGAGGAGTTGTTGATGCCTATCCTATAAAATTGATGGCAATTGACTTTCTTTATGTTTCAGGTATAGTATTAGTAATTGGGTTATTAGCCTCTTGGTATCCTGTTAGAATTCTAACTAAAAGGCATTTGTAATAATCTAAAAGAGAGTTTATCTATTTGAGCGATTTGTTTCCTTAAATACATATACGTCATTATATTCTAATTCCTAACACTAAAACATCATCAATCTGTTCAAGACCTCCTTTCCAAGCATTAAACTTTTCGGCAATTAGTTCTTTTTGTTTTTCCATATCATATTGCTGAATAGAAATAAGGAAATTTTTGAATTGTTGGTATTTAAATTTTTTACCTTTATTACCACCAAATTGATCTGGGTAACCATCACTTAAAGTATATATAGTGTCTCCTTTTTCTAATTGTATTTTATGAGTTGTAAAAGGTTTTACATCATATGCTTTTCCAATAGGCTGTTTATCTCCTTTAGTTTCAATTAGCTTGCCATTTCTAATAATGTATAATGGATTGTTAGCTCCAGAAAAGCTTAATATATTAGTTTTATAAGCAATCTTGCACAATGCAATGTCCATTCCATCTCTAACATCATTTTCATCGGTATTAAACTTATAAGCTACTAATTCCGATACTTTATCCAAAATAACACCAGGTTCTAAAAGGTTAAACTCTCTAACAGCTCTCTCTAGAGCATTATTACAAACTACACTCACCATTGCTCCTGGAACTCCATGACCAGTACAATCTGCTGCAGCATATAAAACTCCTTCACTAGTTGGCTCAACCCAGTAAAAATCTCCTGCTACAATATCTTTAGGCTGATAAAAAACAAAGCCATCTTTCAAATTATCTTGTAAATACTGTTGGGAAGGCAAAATGGCATCTTGTATTCTTTTTGCGTAAGTTATACTGTCTGTTATTTCTTGATTTTTGACATCTACTAGTTTTTTTTGATGTTCAATAATTTCTTTTTGTTTACTGGTTACTTTTAACCGAGAATAAATAAAGTAAGAAAAAATTAAAACGAGAATTAATCCAAAAGCAACTGACCAACTAATTACTTTTTGAGTTTGTTGTTTTTCATTACTAATTTCAAGGTTCTTTTTGTATTCAGCATCTCTAATAGCTTGTTCTTTTTCATAATTATATTTTGCTTCTTGATCTACAGCTATTTGTTTGTTTTTTTCATCTTGAATACTGTCTTTTAAATGAACAAATTCTTCATAAAACATCCATCCTCTTTCATAATGACCTTGTTTTTTGTATATTCTACTTAGGAGGTTGGCTGCACGTTGAATATTGTCAGGATATTTCATCCCTTTTGCTAATGCATAGGAGGCCTTTCCATATTTCAGAGAATTTTGAATATCTCCTTTATCAAGGTAAGATTCTCCCACATTGAACAGGGCATAACACTCTCCTTTTTTATCACCAATTTCCTGCCTTAATTTTAAACTTTTAAGATGGTATTTTAATCCAATAGCTAAATTTTGGTTATCGTAAATATTACCCATATTGCTTAAAGTGTAAGCCATACCTTCTTTGTTGTCAATTTTCTTATAATGAGTTAAGCTTTGTTTATAATATTTCATTGCTTTTGGATAATCAGTCATCTTGTAATAGATGCTTCCAACATTATTTAAACTTTGGGCAATACCTCTATTCCCTCCAATTTCTTTTCTAATTTTTAAAGCTTTTAATAGATATTCAAGAGCCTTATCTTCATTACCTTGGTTATTATAAATTGCTCCGATATTATTTAAAGATGCTGCTGCTCCAGATCTATTTCCTAGTTTTTCTTGATATGCCAAACTTTCGTGAAAATATTTGATAGCCATAGGCATATTTCCTTGTTGGTGAAAGATAACACCTTTGTTGTTCACTGCTCTAGCAACGCTTATTTCATATCTTTTTTTAATATGAGGAGAAAGTTTTTTCTTTAATAAATTTATACTGAGATTATGTATGAAGTCATTGTATCTTTCCCAGTCCTCATGCATCATGTTTTCAGTTATAATTTCAATAGCATTTAACATATCAGAATCATGTTTTGCACTATGATATTTTTTCATAGCCCTATCTATCGTAGCTTTATCATCTTTAGAGTATTCAGAAGGAGAAACATTTTCTATTAGGTAGTAATCTTTGTTTTTTTGTGCAAATGTAATGTTGCATATTCCTAAACAAAGAATAAAGAAAAATAGGTAGAATTTAAGTTTGAGCTTAATTAGCATTTCCAAATATAATAATTCTCAACTCTTTTTATTTTTAGCAGGAATAAAAATAGGTTAAGCAAAAATCTTTTCAATTTCATCTAAAGCTTTAAATACTTCTTCTGATTCGTTAGTGGTAACCAATTTCATGCGATGCTCTTTAAAGTGAGATATACCTTTAAAGTAATTTCCATAATGTCTTCGCATTTCTAGAACACCTAAAGTTTCTCCTTTCCATTTAACAGACATTTCTAAATGTCTTCGGGCTGCATTTATTCTATCACTTATGGTTGGTTTTGCCAAATGCTCACCAGTTGCCATAAAGTGTTTTATCTCATTAAATATCCATGGATAACCAATACTCGCTCTTCCTATCATTACTCCATCAACGCCATAAGTATTTTTCACCTCAATTACCTTTTCTGGTGTGTCAATATCACCATTGCCAAAAACAGGAATATGTAAACGAGGGTTGTTTTTAGTTTCCCCAATCAATGTCCAATCTGCACTACCCTTATACATTTGTTTTCGAGTTCTACCATGTATAGATATGGCTTTTATACCTACATCTTGTAGGCGTTCAGCAACTTCTACAATGTGTTTTGAGTTTTCATCCCACCCCAAACGTGTTTTAACAGTAACAGGTAAATCAGTACTTTCTACAATTGCTTTAGTCATAGCAACCATTTTAGGAATGTCTTGCAAAATACCTGCTCCCGCACCTTTACAAGCCACTTTTTTTACTGGGCAACCATAGTTAATATCAATAATATCAGGACTCGTTTTAGCAGTTACTTCAGTCGCCAATTTCATAGATTCAATATCACTACCAAATATTTGTATCCCAATTGGACGTTCATATTCGTAAATATCTAATTTCTGAACACTTTTAACAGCATCTCTAATTAGTCCTTCACTAGAAATAAATTCGGTATACATTAAATCGGCACCATTTTCTTTGCATAAAGCTCTAAATGGTGGGTCACTTACATCCTCCATTGGTGCAAGCAGCAAAGGGAATTCTCCTAAATCTATATTTCCTATCTTTACCGACATTAGAATGCGAAATTAATACAATAAAATGTTATCAAGAACTGAATTAGCCAACAAACCTTTTTTACAGCTCATTTTAATTTTGTGTTTATGCTTAGGTTCAACAATTATTTTTTCTATTGTTGGTGCTGTTATTGCCTTGGTAACTTATGGTTTCGACTTGCAAACCATGCAAGATTATACTAATCCTCAAACCATAGAAGCTTTAAAGTTAATGCAGCTATTAAGTGCTATTGGGCTATTTATAGTTCCACCTATTTTGTATGCAATTATTTCCTCAAAACAAAGGGCTAAAACTTTAAGTTTAAATATAGTAGGAAAACCTATTAATTACTTATTAGTCCTTGTATTGATGTTCATTTCTACCCCTGCTTTATCTTGGATTATTGATATTAATGCGAGCATGGTATTGCCAGAGTTTATGAGTGGAATTGAAGAGTGGATGAGAACAAGTGAGGCACAAGCACAGCAGTTAACACAAGCATTTTTAACTTTTGATGGTTTTGGGAGCTTGATATACATTTTAATTTTGGTTGCTGTTGTTCCAGCAGTTGGAGAAGAACTGTTGTTTAGGGGAGTATTGCAAAAAATATTTATACAGTGGACTAAAAACCCACACTGGGGAATTTGGATTACTGCGTTTTTGTTTAGTGCTTTACACATGCAGTTTTTTGGGTTTATTCCAAGAATGTTGTTAGGAGCAGTTTTTGGCTATGTTTTTCTTTGGTCTAAATCGCTTTGGCTACCTATTTTAGGACACTTTATAAATAATGGGAGTGTTGTTTTGTTGAGCTATTTTGCACCTGATTTAATGGAAGATACTGACATTTCTTTTTTTAGTGGAAGTGAATATGAAATGCTTTATTATGTTGGTAGTTTAATTTTAACAGCGACTCTTATTTTTTTAATAAGAAAAGTTAATTCTGAAAAAAAGACTAATAAACAAGAGGTATTAAGTTAGCTTAATTAAATCTTTCGTAAATTTACCAACTATAAGTATCGCCTATTGTTTAGCGATTAAAATTTAAAGACATGAACACTATATTATTAGGATTTATCGGACCATGGCAAATTGCTTTGATAGTAGCAATAGTTTTATTGATGTTTGGAGGTAAAAAAATACCTCAATTAATGCGTGGAATGGGTTCTGGAATCAAAGAGTTTAAAGACGGAATGAAAGAAGGTGAGGGAGACGCTAAGACTGATGACAAAGAAACTGAAAAGTTGAAATAAGTCTAAAGTTGTTATTCTGTATCAACTGCAGAACATCTTTTAATTACATCACATTTTTTAATGGAAAAGGTTTATACGTCTCTTAATGAGATTAAAGAAGATATAAATAATAGTCAAGTGAACTGTGCACAATTGGTGCAGTCTTACCTTAATCGAATAGAAGAAAACAAACACCTTAATGCTTTTTTAGAAGTTTTTACTGAAGATGCCAAAGCTTCAGCTAAAGCTATAGATGCTAAAATTGCTAATGGTACTGCTGGTAAATTAGCAGGAATGGTTGTGGCTATTAAAGATAATATTTGCTACAAAGGCCATAAAGTTTCTTCTTCTTCAAAAATATTAGAAGATTTTGAATCATTGTTTAGCTCAACAGCTGTTGAGCGTTTAATAGCAGAAGATGCAATTATTATTGGGCGTACCAATTGTGATGAATTTGCAATGGGAAGTTCTAATGAAAACTCGGCTTACGGACCTGTTTTAAATGCAATTGATAATACTAAAGTGCCAGGAGGTTCTTCCGGTGGGTCTGCAGTTGCAGTTCAGGCTAATTTATGTTTAGCAAGTTTAGGTTCAGATACTGGGGGCTCTGTTCGTCAACCAGCTTCATTTTGTAATGTTATTGGAATGAAACCAACCTATGGTCGTGTTTCAAGATATGGATTAGTCGCTTATGCTTCTTCTTTTGACCAGATAGGCCCTTTTACCCACAATATTGAAGATATGGCCTTAATTACAGAGGTAATTTCTGGTGGAGATGAATATGATACAACATGCTCTAAAAGAGAAGTTCCAAATTTATCAGGTAATCTTAAATTAGATAAAAAGTTGAAATTAACTTACTTTAGAAGTTATATTGAAAACGAAGGCTTAGATGCTGAGGTTAAGGCTCGTTTTTACGAAATAATTGAGCAGTTAAAAGCTGAAGGGCACACTGTAGAAGAAACGGAATTTGAATATTTGGACTATTTAGTTCCAACATATTATGTGTTGACTACAGCAGAAGCATCTTCTAACTTAGCTCGTTTTGATGGTATTCATTATGGATATAGAAGTCCCAATGCTACTGATTTAGAAAGTACATACAAACTCTCTAGAACGGAAGGTTTTGGAAAAGAAGTGAAGCGTAGAATTATGCTTGGAACTTATGTGTTGAGTGCAGGGTTTTATGATGCATATTATGCAAAGGGGCAAAAAGTTAGAAGGTTAATAAAAGATAAAACAGACGCTACTTTAAGTAAGTATGATTTTATTTTAACACCGACTTCTCCACATACACCTTTTGATATTGGCCAGCAAAGTAATGACCAAATTAAAATGTATTTAGAAGATATCTATACTGCTCAAGCTCCATTAGCAGGTATTCCTGCGATATCATTACCATTAGGGCAACATTCTAACGGTTTGCCTTTTGGAATTCAAGTAATGGCAAAAAGTTTTGGTGAACAAGATCTATTAGCTTTCTCTAAGTACTTGATGGATAATAATTAATAGATTTTACGTTTTATAATTATGAAAAACTTTGTTTCGATATTATTTATAATAGCTACTATTAATTTAATGGCGAACAGAACAGACTCAATTCAGGAGTTGTTAGATAAAGATGATCCTGTTTTAGCAGCTATTGATAGTATGATGGCTACTGGCTATTTCGAATCTTTAGGGTTTAATGATAATGTTAGTGAATTAAACACTTTTGGCTATGCTAAAGACTCAGTTCCAGTATTTGATAGCATAACTTATCACAATAGGTTTGAAGCTATAAATGTAAAATCACCTTTTAGTTTGGTATACAATACTTATACAAAAGGGTATGTAAATCTTTACGCTAAAAGAAGGAAAAAAACTACAGGAAGAATGTTAGGTTTAGCTCCAATCTATTTTCCAATATTTGAAGAACATTTAGATAAACATGGCCTCCCTTTAGAATTAAAATACTTACCAATAATCGAATCGGCATTAAACCCAAAAGCAAAATCTAGAGTTGGTGCAACTGGCTTGTGGCAGTTTATGTACCGTACAGGAAAAATGTTTGGTTTAGAAGCGACATCATACTATGATGAGAGAAGTGATATTTATAAATCTACAGAAGCTGCTTGCTTATACTTAAAATCATTGCATAAAATGTATGATAATTGGAACATGGCTTTGGCTGCATACAACTGTGGACCAGGAAATGTAAATAAAGCTATTAGACGTTCTGGAGGCAAAACTACCTATTGGGAGATTAGGAATTTTTTACCAAGAGAAACTAGGGGTTACGTTCCTGCATTTATTGCTGTAAATTATATTATGAATTATGCCTCTGAGCATAATATTTATCCAATTAAACCTGATATAGCATGCTTTAATATTGACACTGTTATGGTAAAAGACCACCTTTCTTTTGCTCAAATTTCAGAAGCATTGGATATTCCATTAATATATGTAGAATACTTAAACCCTGCTTATAAACAAAACTTTATTCCTAATTCTCCAGAAGCAAATACGCTTTGTTTGCCAGTTGAAAAGATGGGGGAATTTTTAACCAATGAAAAAAAGATTTATGCATTAAAAACTCAACAAGACAAAAAGGATAGTGTTGCCTTTGCTCAGAACAAACCGATTTCATCTTCAACTACACATAGAGGGAATTCTGTAGTTTATACAGTTAGAAGTGGTGATGTTTTAGGATCTATTGCTCAACGCTACCACTGTAGAGTAAGTCAGATTAAAGATTGGAATAACTTGTACAGTGATAGGTTAAAAATTGGTCAGAAACTACATCTTTACCCAAAATCAAGTTACGCAGCTCAAAATAAAAAGAAAGCGGAGGTTGATAAACAAAAAGCAAAACCAGTTTATGATGGAAAATATCAATATCACATAGTAAAATCTGGAGATAATCTGTGGGATATAGCCAATAAATATAAGGGGGTTTCCGTTGAACAGATTAAGAAGTTAAATCAAGAAATTGATATTAAAAGATTAAAGCTTGGAACTAAGCTTAGAATTAAAGCTATTGGATAATGAAGACCTTTCTTAAAATATTATTGATATCTGTTGTTGTTGGACTATTTTCTTGTGATGAAATAAATGAAAGGGTTTTGCCAAATTGTACTGGTAAAGCAGGAGACTTATTAATCGTTGCTGACTCTTCTATTTATAATCATGATACGGGCGATGCTTTAAAGAATATTTTTTCTCAGGAGCAAGTTGGGCTTCCTCAAAGAGAAGCTTTGTTTAACGTTATACAAGTTCCTCATAGAGCTTTTGCCCGAATTTTTCACACTACCAGAAACATTATAATGGTGAAAATTGGGCCAGAAAGCAAAACCAAATTAACTGTTACTAAAGATGTTTGGGCTAATGCTCAATTATTGATTACTATCACAGCTCCTTCTGATGAAAAAGCAGCATTAACAATCACAAAAAATGCAAAAGCTTTACTTGCTTATTTTAATGATAAAGAAGTAGAACGTTTACATGCTCAGTTTGCACTTAATAGAAATAGTAAAAGAGCTCAACAAATACAAGAGCATTTGGATTTAAAAATTAATGTTGATGAGTTATATATTGTAGCTGAAGAGGCTAAAGATTTTATGTGGCTCAGAAAAGAAAAAGATGTTGGAGGTCACCCAGTTAGTCAAGGAATTATTATCTATACTTATCCCTACGTTAGTGATAGTACTTTTGATGTAAAAGAACTAGTTAAGAAAAGAAATTATTACACTAAAAAATATGTTAAAGGTGGGGCAAAAGGGTCTTATATGGAGTCGTATGAGGAATATGTTCCAAACCAAGAAGAAGTAAGCTTAAATGGGGTGTATTTAAATGAATTAAGAGGTCTTTGGCAAATGAAAGGTGACTTTATGGGTGGAGCGTTTGTAAACTACTCTATGGTTGATGAAAAACGAAATAGAGTAATTTGTTTGGATGGTTATGTTTACTGTCCAAAGTTTGATAAAAGAGAATACTTAAGGGAGCAAGAAGCATTGATTAAAACTATTACGTTTTAATTTACTCAGCTAACAATTTAGAGACGAAGTCATCTGTTTGTTCTATGTAACGAGTATAAAATTCTCCAGTACCAGGGCCATAAAAACCAGTTCTAATTTTTCTGATATTTCCTTGCTTATCTATAAATATAGAAGTTGGGTAAGACATAATATGGTTTAACATTGGCAGTGCTTTCGCAGCATCAATTTTACTCGCTTTACCAGCTATTAGAATATCATATTTTACCCCAAAATGCTCTTTAATTTTCAAGGCAGTTTGTTTTGCAGACTCGTAGTCTTCTGATTTATCAAATGATAAAGCAATGACTTCAAGGCCTTTTTTATTTTCTTTATTGAATAGTTGAGTTAAATAAGCAGTTTCATCTTTACAGTTCGGACACCACGGACCCATAATGTTTACAATAACTACTTTGTTTTGATATTTTTCATCAGTTAAGGATACGTTTTCACCATTTAAATTAGGAAAACTAAATGCTAATCTATCATATCCTTCTTTTAAAAAGGTTAAAGAATCAGGGTTGGTTAATTCAAAAGAATCATTTCTGCCAGCTACCCATGGCTCCTCCCAGTGTGTTCCAGACCAAAAGGTACCATATAAAGAGTCATTTTTAAATTGAGCTTTAAATAAGAATAAATGTGCTCCATCATAACAAGAAAGATAGGCACTGTCATTATAGAAATTTCCTTCAAGGAATCTGTAATCTCCAGTTTCAGTCATGAAAGTTCCGGTTAAGTAATTACCATCTTGTTTAAATTGTCCGATAGATTTATAATGATCCGCAGAATTATTTTTACTAAAGTCAACCTCCCATTTTCCACTTATATTATTTCCAGAAGGTATAAGTTGTGCTGGCTCAGGGAATCGGTTATTAGCACTATGATGTGCTTTAAATGCTATTTTATAGTTTTTATCATTCTTATACCAAAAACCTTCTATTAATGACTCATTGATAATTTTTCCTTCGAACCATGTGTTAAAAACAGGGTCTTTTATTATGATGTTATTGTCGTTAATTTCTACAGATTTAATAACAATAGTTTCTTCAGCATTAATGAATTCTAATTGATAATTACCTTCTTGATGAGTCAGGTTAAATTTAGTAGGGATAGAATTTGTAGCATCTAATTGAAAGTTTAAAAGCCATGACCCTTCAACTAAAGTTAAGTTTGAAGTTTTCTGTTTTGGTTGATCTGATGAACATCCAAAAGCCGTGAAAACAATAATAAATAAAAGGATGAAATTTTTCATTCATGCGAAAGTAAGTAAAAAAAGTAAAGTAAGGCTAACCTATACTTATCTTTTGATTAAAGATTAATACTTAATTTAGACCTGAAAAATAAGTTGGTTATGAAGAAGATTTTTGGACTATTTCTATTTTTATTAAGTGTTAACCTAATTGCTCAAATTCCTAGCTATTACAATGGGGTTAACTTAACACTTACTGGCATGGCTTTAAAATCTGAATTGTCTCAAAAAATAATAAATACTCATACAAATCAACTTACATATACTAATGTTTGGAGTGTATTACAACAAACAGATTTGGACCCTACTAATTCGAGTAATGTTTTATTGCTTTATGGTTATAATGATGGGGATAGTAATCCTATAACAGATAGGACAAGAAGCAAAAACAATAACGGAGGGAGTACAGGTCAGTGGAACAGAGAGCATACTTATGCTCAATCTTTAGCAACTCCAAGTATGAATACTTCATCTCCTAATGCTGGAACAGATGCCCACCATTTAAGATCTACTGATGTTCAAATGAACGGAAACAGAGGAAATAGATTATTTGCTTCTGGCTCTGGAAATGCAGGAAATGTCGGATCTAATTGGTACCCAGGAGATGAGTGGAAAGGAGATGTGGCAAGAATGATGATGTATATGTATTTAAGGTACCCTTCACAATGCAAACCTAATAATGTTGGTATTGGATCATCTGTTGCAATTGACCCTTCCATGATTACGTTGTTTTTACAATGGAATGTAGATGATACTGTTTCAGTATATGAAACAAACAGGAATGTTATTCTTGAAGGGCAACAAGGAAATAGAAACCCATTTATTGACAACCCTTATTTAGCAACACTAATTTGGGGAGGACAGAGTGCGCAAGATAAGTGGAATATGACAAATGTTCCACAGTATTACACATCTAATCAAATACTTGTTTACCCAGTACCTTCAAATACTGGGTCTGTAAATATTCAATATGGCGATAGAGATATGGTTAGCCTGATTTCAGTATATAGTATTGATGGTAGGCAGATTAGCACGGTAAAAAACCCTAAGCTCAAAAAAAATATTTATGCTTTAGAGGAATTACCTAAAGGATTATATCTAATTAATATGATTGTGAATCAGGAAACGATTACTAAAAAAATAGTAATTCACTAATACATTTTAGGAGCAGAACCTTTACCGTAACGTTGTTGAACAGGGACGATGTATTGGAGGGAGATTTCGAAACCACCGTTACCACCTGTAGGTTCAGAGAGTCCAGAAGCTGTGAAGTCGTAACTAACTCCAAGATTAAAGTTAAACATTTCCAGCGCTAGTTTAGGGATAAAAGCATCACCTACCCTATAGAATATACCAAGAGCTAGAGCACTTTCTTTAAAAATACCTGTATATCGAGACTCATTTTTTAGTTTAGACCTAAAATAAGACCCTAAGATAAGCTCACTAGAAGGACCTTGTTTCTGCCAAATAAATCCTGGGACAGCTGCATAAGGAGAGCCGCTTATTCCAACAAAACTTTTACCGTGTAAAGTAAATCTATTGTATAGTTTTTCATCAAAATCAGTCAATTTTATTCTTTGTCTACTTAAGTGACTAACAGATAAACCAGCTTGCATACTAAAAAGTTCATTAGAAGTAATAGTTGATTCAGAAGTTCCATAATTCCAGACAATACCAGCGT
>JARGOE010000048.1 GCA_029210015.1 Vicingaceae bacterium | reverse complement strand
AAAAAGGGAGAAACCTGTTGTAACGATATTTGGGAATACGAAATACCAGATACTACTGAAATTATATACACCACTCTAGAAGAATTAAATCGTTACCTTCCTGTACAACTATATTTCCATAATGATCACCCCAACCCAAGAACTAGAGACACCCTTACAGAACTCAACTATATGAATACCTACAAAAGCTACACACGTTTATATAATGAGTATAAAAGAGAGTACAGTGCTGGTTTAAAAGGAGAAGAAAAAGATGATGCGCTATTGGATATTGAAGATTTATTTAGTGAAAAGATCGATAAAGGTGCTAGCGACTTAAAATTATTCACTCCTTTACTAGTAAAAGAACTAGAAACAGGAAAGACAGTAACATTAACAATAAAAGGTTTTGCAAGTCCGCTATCAAAATCTGATTACAATGTAAACTTAACTTTGCGTAGAGTATCAAGCTTAATCAATTATTTAAGTGAATACGAAAATGGCAAACTTCTACCCTACATAAATGGAACGGCAGAAAATGGAGCTAAACTAGCCTTCATAAAAGTTCCTTTTGGAGAATACCAATCGGTAAAAACAATTAGTGATGACTTAAAGGATAAGCGAAATTCCGTTTATAGCCCTGGAGCAGCTTTAGAACGTAAAATAGAAATAATTGCTATTCAAGCCAACGACACTAACCAAGTAGCAATTGATGGAAGCGAAATAGAAAAACTGCCACTCCTAACTTTTAGAGACACCATCATTAAATTAGAAATAGGACAAACTGAAAAAGAGCTTAAGATTATCAACAATGGCGAAGCTCCTTTAAAGATATTTAATGCTACCTTTAGTTGCGAAGGATTCACTATTGACTTACCTGGCTTAGCAATACCTCGTATGGAACCATTAAAACTAAAATTAACTTACAACCCAACAGAACATACTCCTAAAAAATGTACAGTTGAGTTTTTAACCAATACCATTCCTAACAAAATAGTCAAGGAGATATGGATAGAATAAAAAATCCCGCTTCAAATGAATCGGGATTTTTTATTCTTATATGTTTCAGTTTTACTGTTCGAAAACATCATCACCTAGCTTAGTATTGTGTTCTATAGAAGTAACTTCCATATCTAATGTTTGTGGTCCAAAACTTTGCTTTATTTTATGAGCATAGTTAATTCCATTTACCACTTTATAATCAGAGTATAAAGATGTAATAGTCATTGATCCCCCAGCTTCTTCTCCAACATCTTTAACTTGCATCGCTTTCAACTGCATACCAGAATCAACACCGTACCATTCGCTAGATTTATCTCCATTAGCTTTTGTTACTTTAATTTTATAAGCATCCTTCCCTTCTATCATCTCAACACCTAATAATTCATAAGTGTTTCCATCATTTTTATAATCCAAATCTCCAAACATCTTAGAAGTCTTCTTCATATCTTCTAAATCATCCCCTTCTAAATCTTTACTTCCCTGCATACCACTAGTTTTACCAGTTGTACCATTAAAAGTTTGTTTTTGGATAACCATAGGTCCCATATTCATTGTCATAGCAGATTTATTAGGTGCTTTAGAATAACGAGTTACACTAATTGACTGACCTTGAATAGTTGCAGACATTTTAACTGTCACATCTTTTATTTTCTTCAAAGTTTTAGATAATTTTTTACCTGGAACCATGCCATACTTAGACTCTAAAGCTTTATCCAAAACTGTAGTAGCAGTAACACCAGCAGGAGCTGGTTTTAAAGGCTCAACATAATCATTACCATAAGTATCATAAAAATCCACTTCTGTACTTGCAGCAAAGCCTTTCAACTTATCTGCTTCAGCTTTATCCCCAACAACTAAAATAATTGCATTATCTGGCTTTATATATTTTTTAGCCATTGCCTGAATATCATCAACAGTTACTGCAGCTACATTTTTTAAATAGTTATTATAGTAGTCTGCAGGCAAATTGTACTTTGCTATATTCAGAGCAAAACGAGCAATTGTTTGTGGATCCTGAAGGCTATAAGCAAAAGTACCCGTAATGTAATTCTTTACATTTTGTAAATCTTCTTCAGATACTTTTTCATCAATCATTCTATTTAACTCAACCATAAATTGAGTTATAGAACTATCTGTTACTTCATTTCTAACTTTTGCATTAGCATTGAAGTTTCCTACCAATTTATCTGAATTTAAAGATGAATAAGCTCCATAAGTATAACCATGTCCTTCTCTTAAATTCATAAATAACCTAGCTGTTGAACCTCCACCTAAAATAGAATTCATTAGTCTAGCTTTAATTGCATCTGGGCTACCTGGTTTCAAACTTAATGGGTAAGTAATGTTAATTACTGATTGAACTGCTCCTTCTTTATGTACAAAAGCAACCTTAGTTTCTTTTGGCGCAACTGGAGTTCTATATTTATTAATTGGCACATCACCTTTTTCCCATGCAGCAAAATATTTTTCCACTAGAGGTTTAACTTCTTCAACTGTAACATCTCCAACAACTGCTAAATATGCTACATTTGGCTTAAAATAAGTAGTGTAATATTCTTTACATTTTTCTAATGTAATTGCTTCTACAGTTTCTTCTGTAGCAATTTCACCATAAGGGTGATTCTTACCATAAACCAATGCCTGACGAGCATTAGCAGCTATCGCATCAGGACTATCTTTTGAGGAAGCAATTCCAGAAATTGTTTGTTTTTTTATTTTATCTAACTCTTCTTGTTTAAAATCAGCATTCAATAAAACATCAGTCATTAAGGTTAATAATTTATCTTGATGCTTTTTTAATGAAGAAGCATAAACCCCAGTAGAGTATGAAGTAAGAGTTGCTCCAATAAAATCTATCTCTTTATCTAACTGCTCTTTAGTTCTATTAGTTGTCCCTCTTTCCATTAATTGACCTGCAGCGTCTATATACCCAGCCATATCTCCTTCAGAGATTGGATCCATATCTAATGATAATGAGTACGATACTTTTGGTAATTTATGGTTTTCAACCACAAACACTTTTAAACCATTAGGTAAAGTAAATGATTCTGTTTTACCCAATTTAATTTCGGGAGCAGCGGCTGGAGTTGGTCTTTTACTTCTATCAATTTTTTGAGCAGAAGCTGAAAACACAAATGATGCAGCCAATATAATTAATACTATTTTTTTCATCTTTAATATAGCTTTAATGTCTTTAAATTATTTCTTTTCTTCTTGTAAATCTGGTTGTTTAGGTGTATCTGCCTTTTTAGGCACATAATGCAACACTACTCTATTTTCCTTTGTAAAGTATTTTTTAGCAGCATTCATAATATCTTCCCTAGTAACTTCCATATATCTCTTTATCTCTGTATTAATTAGATTTGCATCACCATAATAAACAAAATAGTTTGCTAAGTTTTCTGCAATACCTTCAATTTTAGAATTTTGAGAATACATGTCATTTTCAATCTGATTTTTCAGTTTTTGAAATTCTTCTTCTGATATTAATTCATTTTGTATTTTCTCTACTTCCTTATTGATTGCTTCTTCCAAATCTTCTATAGCAACCCCCATATTAGTAATACCAAACATTAAAGCCATTCCAGGGTCTTCTGTAGGAAAAGGAAATGCTCCAACTGCTAAGGCTTTTTGTTGTTCATCAACAATACTTTTTTGCATTCTTGAACTATTTCCTTGAGATAAAATTTGTGCTACCATAGCTACAGCATAAGCATCTTTAGTATCCTGAGCAGGTGTATGATATCCCATCATTACAGCAGGTAATTGAACATTATCCTCAACAACAGCTCTAATCTCTTTAGTTTTAGCAGGCTCAACAATTTTATTTCTTTCTATTGGTGCTCCTTTAGGAATTCCCGAGAAATATTTATCAATCCATTTTTTTAATTGTTTCTTATCAAAATCTCCAGCAATAGATAATGTAGCATTATTAGGAATATAAAATTTCTTATAAAAATCTCTAAACTCATCAATTTTAGCTGCGTTTAAATGATCTAAAGAACCAATTGGAACCCATTGGTAAGGATGTTTTTCAAATGCTTTTTCAAACATAGTTGGTAAAAATGAACCATAAGGTGTATTTTCATATCGCTGACGATACTCTTCTTTTACAACTTCTCTTTGAGTTTCAACACCTTTTTCATCTATCTTAGCATGTAGCATTCTTTCTGACTCTAACCATAATCCTAATTCTAGTTGATTAGATGGTAAAATCTCAAAATAAAAAGTTCTATCGAAAGAAGTATTTGCATTTAAAATACCTCCATTACTTTGAACCAATTTCATGTACTCACCTCTTCCAATATTTTCAGAACCTTCAAACAATAAATGTTCAAAAAAGTGTGCAAACCCAGTTCTTTCAGGATTTTCATCTTTAGACCCTACGTGATACAATACTGTAACGGCAACGATAGGAGTTGAATGGTCTTCATGTAAAATTACATTTAAACCATTTTTGAGCTTATACTGCTCAAACTCGATTTTGTTAGACTGTGCTTGAGTAGAAAAAACTCCTAAACCCATTGCAGCCACTAATAATAATTTTTTCATATTTAATTTAATTTTATACTTTTTTTAAATGTTATGCGAATGTAAGTATTAAAAATCAGGCTACAAATGAGCTTATACATAAGTGGTAAAATATCTTTTTTAATGGCAAATTCATTTCTAATTATAAGTATACAACCAAACACAATACTTCTTTTGCAATAAATCGCAACTATTTTAGTTACTTTTGAAACCCATTTTAAAGCACCCTTAGTGGAACTAAAAAGAATTGTTTACATAATTATTTTATTTACTCTTGCTTTAGGAGTATCTGCACAAACAGCAACAATTTCGGGTGTTTTAAAAAATAGTAACGGAGAATCTTTAGAAAATGCGAATATTGCTATAGTTGGAGAAACCATTGGCACCCAATCTGATAAAAACGGAAAATTTACGTTAACCATTCCTGCAAATAAAGATGTGAAAGTTGGAGTAAGTTTTATAGGTTATAATACAACCATAAAAACATTTAACCTAAAGCCGAACGAGAAAGTTGATTTTTCACCAAAAATGACATCTACATCAACTGACATTGGAACTTATGACCATGTTGAAGAAGGTAACAGAACAGGGACCATGCAAAAAATCAAACCAAAGTTAGCCGAAAATTTCACTAGTGCATCTGGTAGTTTTGAGGCTATTTTAAAAACTTTACCTGGAGTTTCATCTAACAATGAATTAAGTTCTCAATACTCTGTAAGAGGTGGTAACTTTGATGAAAATCTAATATATGTAAATGATATTCAAATATATAGGCCATTCTTAATTCGGTCAGGAAGACAAGAAGGCTTAAGTTTTATAAACTCCAACCTTGTATCTGACATTAAGTTTTCTGCTGGAGGTTTTGGAGCCAAGTATGGGGATAAAATGTCTTCCGTTTTAGATGTTACCTATAAAGAACCTGAAGATTTTGGCGGCTCCTTTACCGCTAGTCTTCAAGGTGCAGCAGCACATATCGAAGGTGCTAGTAAAAATCATAGATTCACTTATTTAACTGGGGCTCGATTTAAATCTAATCAGTATGTCTTACAAAGCCTTGACACAGATGGTGAATATCGTCCAAGGTTCTTTGATATCCAAACTTATTTAACTTATGATATTAGTGAAAAATGGGAAATTGGATTTTTAGGAAATATTGCTAAAAACACCTATGAATTTATCCCTCAAACAAGAGAAACAGAGTTTGGAACTATTAATGAAGCACTTCAACTTACTGTCTTTTTTGATGGTGCAGAAGTTGATGAGTACCAAACCTACTTTGGTGCGATTACCAATACTTTTACTCCAAAAGACGATTTGGAATTAAAAATAATCACCTCTTTATTTAGCACTTTAGAAGATGAGAATTTTGACATTGAAGGTGGTTACAGAATTGACGAACTAGAACGAGATTTAAGTCAAGAAAGTTTTGGTGATGTTAAATTTAACAGAGGCATAGGAACTTTTATGGATCATGCTAGAAACCGATTAGATGCCAATGTTTTCAATCTTGAACATAAAGGGAAAAAATTAAAGAAAAACCATACTACCTTTTGGGGAGTTAAATACCAACACGAATATATTAAAGATAGAATAAGTGAGTGGGGATATGTTGATTCTGCGGGCTACTTCATTCCAGGTACACCTGACTCTATTGGATACACAAACCCAAATGCTCAAGGGGATGATTTACTTGAATTAAACGAAGTTCTTAGATCTCAAGTAGATCTTAATTCAAACAGATACAGCAGTTATTTACAAAGGTCTTGGGCTTGGGAAAAAGATTCTGTAAATTACAACTTTACCATGGGGGCTAGAGGTGCTTATTGGGATTTTAACAATGAATTTATCTTTAGCCCAAGAACATCATTCTCTTTCCAGCCTAATTGGGAGAGAGACTACTTATTTAGAATTTCAGGAGGGGTTTATTACCAGCCTCCTTTTTATAGAGAAATGCGTGACTTCGATGGCTCCATCAATTACGATATAAAATCTCAACTATCTTACCAAGCAGTTATTGGTTCTGATTACAATTTTACAGCTTGGGGAAGACCTTTTAAGTTTACTACTGATATTTATTACAAACACATGAAAAATGTAATACCATATGAAGTAGAGAATGTTAGAATAAGGTATTATGCAACCAACAATGCTAACGCTTACGCTATAGGAACAGATTTAAAAATCAATGGAGAATTTGTTAAGGGTGTTGAATCATGGTTTAGTATGAGTGTAATGAAAACAGAAGAAAACCTAGTTGATGATTCTTATACAGAGTACATCAATAGTGATGGAGAAGTAATTGTTTCTGGATTTACCGCTAATAATACAGCAGTAGATAGCAATATTATTGAACCTGGAAACATCCCAAGACCAACAGATCAAAGAGTAAATTTCTCTTTATTTTTCCAAGACTATTTACCAGGCCTACCTAGTTTAAAAATGCATATTGCATTATATTATGCTACTGGACTGCCTTTCGGACAAACAGGAACACAAGAAAGGTACAAAGCAACATTTAGACTTCCTGCATACAGAAGAGTTGATTTAGGTTTTTCTTACCTAATTAAAAGTGAAGAAAAAGAAAGTAAAGGAAAGCTAATGAAAAACTTTAAAAATATATGGTTAAGTGCTGAAGTATTTAACCTTTTACAAATTAATAACGTAATTTCTTATTTATGGATTAAAGATGTTACTGGCAGAAATTATGCAGTACCTAACTACCTTACATCAAGACAAATAAATTTAAAACTACATGTTGAGTTTTAATTAATCGATAGCAGATAGAACTACCTCTCCCACTCCAACTTCTTACCAAAGCCAAGCGTATTATCAGTCATTTTAATCCAGTTGAGTGTAATTGCCCAAATAGGTGCTGGTTTGGCTCTAGCAAACGGAAATTTTTCGTAATAAGTTGAATACAATGCTTTTACTTCTTCTTCTGAAGGGTTAATGAAGGTACCAGTAAATTGAATTCCTTGAATTTTAACAATAGTAGTTACTTCTGTACATATAGTTCCGGCAACAACCTTGTTTAAATTAGCATCAATAATATGCTTGGTATGATCATCTGATGAAAAAATGAGTAGATTATCTGTCTCATCATAAGCATAAAAGCAGGAAGCACAATATGGTTTGTCATCAACGCTTGTAGCTATCGTTAACACCTTATTCTCTTTTAAATAAGTAGAGATTTTCTCTTCCATTAATACTTAACTAAACGTTGGTTTTCAGTATTATTTACTTTAACAATATAAGTTCCATTACTTAAATCACTCAGGTTTAACAATACAGAATTACTATTTGTATTTAAAGCTTTTACTAGTCTTCCTTCTAATGAAAACACTTCAATCAGTTTAATTCCTTTAGCAGAAGAAATGGTTACATATCCATTGGAAGGATTTGGATATAAAACAACATCACTAACAATAACATTCTCATCAATATCAGTTGTTATCTCTAATGTTTGAAGTATAGAATCTGCTATACAAGCATTTGGTATTCCATACCCCAACAAACTATCTGGCGAACTATATTGGTGAGCACTCTGCCTAACAGAATTAACAACCTCCATCATTGTTAAGGTAGGATGTGATTGTATTAAACAAGCAACCATTCCACATGTTAACGGAGATGAAAATGAAGTTCCATTAGCTGTTCTAATTGTACCATCATTATCAACAACAAAAGCTCTCTTTCCAACTGCAGAAACATCTGGCTTAACTCGTTGATCAGAACTAGGGCCAACGGAAGAAAAATTTGCTTTTACATTATTTGTATCTGTTGCCCCAATACATAAAATACTATCAGCATCACATGGCGTCCTAATATAATCAGGACCACTATTCCCTGCAGAACAAACCACTAACAATCCTTTACTAGTTGCTGCTTGAATTCCTTTAGCACAAATTGTAGTTTCACCATCCATTTGAGCATAAACATAATCTCCTTGTAAAGTATCAAATTGAAGATAGCTTAAAGAAATATTTACCAAATCTGCACCAACTGAATCTGCTCTTTCCAAACCTCTTACCAAATCAAATTCTTCTTCATGAACTTCTCTCGTAACATCTTCAGTGATGTATAAACATAAATCTACATAAGGAGCAGAACCAATAATACCTGGTCCATTTGCTGCAATTACTGATGTTACCATTGTACCATGATTATGTTTTTCATAAACAGTAGTATCGTTATCAATAAAATCATAAGTATCAATTATTCTATTTTGAGCATAAATGGTATCAAATAGTGAAATAGTGTCCATTCCTTGAAAACCAGCATCTAAAACTGCCAACAATACATTTTGTCCCATAAAACCTTTATCATGAATACAATCTACCCCAATCAGAACATTTTGTTTTTCTGTACTATCATAACTTAATGTTTTTGAGGTGCTCAATTCTAACTCATCTTTAAACTTATCACTTTTAGTAGAAATCCCTGTAGCTAAATACTCTACTTCTTTTACAAAAGAAAGTTGAACTAATTGATTTGCTGTTTTATTAGTAACTATAATAACAGCATTTAACCATTTAGATGTTTTTTCAACTTGACCTATGGCTTTTAACTGCTCAATATAACTAGCATTTATTGGAAAATCCAATTCATTAAAAACGACATTGTTTTTCTTGTGGTTTTTAATAGCTCTTGGACTTAAAACATCCTCAATATTTAAGGATTGATTTAACCCTTTATCAGCTAAGTAAACTAAATAGCGGTTCTGACCAGACACTGCTAATACAATAAATACTGCAAGAAATAATGAAACTATTTTTTTCATAATTAAAGTTGTTTAAAGAAATTCCTCTACGAATTTATCATTCTTTAACAACTTTCCCATATACATTCTTAATTTTATTAACTTCGCAGCCTTAAATTAGTTTGTAAAATGATAAAAATAACATTACCAGATGGTGCTGTAAAAGAACTTCCTAAAGGAAGCACAGCAATGGATGTGGCTCTAAGCATCAGTGAAGGCTTGGCTAGAAATGTAATTTCAGCTAAAGTAAATGATAAAACTGTAGAAGTAACCACACCTATAACCACCGATGCTAATGTTACTTTGCATACATTTAATGATGCGGATGGTAAAAAAGCTTTTTGGCATTCTTCTGCGCACATCCTAGCTCAAGCTTTAGAGAAACTATACCCAGGTATTAAATTAACAATTGGTCCGGCTATTGAAAATGGCTTTTACTATGATGTTGATTCTGGTGAGCATACTATTAGAGAGGAAGACTTTAAAAAGATTGAAGATAAATTTTTAGAATTAGCACGTGAAAAAGCTGATTTTAAATTACGAGAAGTATCAAAAGCTGATGCGTTAGCTAAATATAAAGAAGAAGGTAATGAATACAAAGTTGAGTTAATTGAAAACTTAAACGATGGAGAAATTACTTTTTGTGATCATTCTGATTTTACTGACTTATGTAGAGGTGGTCATATTCCAAATACTGGAATTGTTAAAGCTATAAAAGTGATGAATGTTGCTGGTGCATACTGGCGTGCAGATCAGGAAAAAGCTCAATTAGTTCGTGTATATGGAATATCTTTCCCTAAGCAAAAAATGCTTACTGAGTATTTAGAATTATTAGAACAAGCTAAACAGCGTGACCACAGGAAACTTGGTAAAGAATTAGAATTATTTACTTTTTCCGAAAAAGTAGGACAAGGATTACCTTTATGGTTACCAAAAGGAGCTATGTTGAGAGAGCGTTTAGAAGCTTTCTTAAAAAAAGCCCAGGTTCAAGCAGGTTATTTACCTGTTGTTACTCCTCATATTGGTCATAAAGATTTATATGTAACATCAGGACATTACGAAAAATATGGTGCTGATTCATTTCAACCAATTTTAACTCCTCACGAAGGTGAAGAGTTTTTATTAAAACCAATGAATTGCCCACACCATTGTGAAATATTTAAATCTTCGCCAAAATCTTATAAAGATTTACCAGTAAGGTATGCTGAGTTCGGAACAGTTTACCGTTACGAACAAAGTGGTGAGCTTCATGGATTAACTCGTGTTAGAGGTTTTACTCAAGATGACGCTCACTTATTTTGTCGTCCAGACCAAGTTGAAGATGAATTTAGAAAAGTGATTGATATCGTTTTTCATGTATTGAATAGCTTAGGTTTTGAAGATTACACTGCTCAAATATCCTTAAGAGATAAAGAAGACAGAAGTAAATATATTGGCTCTGAAGAAAACTGGGAAAAAGCTGAGCAAGCAATTATCAATGCTGTAGAAGGTAAAATCGAAAACACAGTTATTGAATATGGTGAAGCAGCATTTTATGGTCCTAAGTTAGACTTTATGGTGAAAGATGCATTAGGAAGAAGTTGGCAATTAGGAACAATTCAAGTAGATTATAATTTACCTGAACGTTTTGAACTAGAGTACAAAGGCAGTGATAACGAGATGCACAGACCGGTTATGATACACCGAGCACCATTTGGATCTTTAGAACGATTTGTTGCTGTATTGATAGAGCATTGCGCAGGAAATTTCCCATTATGGTTAACACCAGATCAAGTAGCAATTTTACCGATTAGTGAAAAGTATAATGAAAACGCTCAAAATATTTTAAATTCGCTAAATAATTACGATATTCGCGGCTTCGTTGATGATAGAAACGAAAAAGTGGGAAGAAAAATTAGAGATGCAGAGGTTAAAAAAGTACCTTACATGCTAATTATAGGAGAAAAAGAAGTTGAAACTAACTCATTATCAGTTAGAAAGCATGGAGAAGGAGATTTAGGGACATTTACTGACAAAGAGTTTGCAGATATAATAAATAAAGAAATAGAAAATAATTTTAATAACTAATAAGGAGGAATAAGCCATAGCTAAGAGATTTCAAAATAGAGGAAGACGAAGATTCGAAAAAAAAGAAGATCCTCACAAAATCAACGGACGTATTTACGCTAAAGAAGTTAGAGTAATTGCTGAAGGTGTTGAGCCAGATGTATATCCAATTGAGCAAGCTTTAAAGTTTGCTGAGGAACAAGAATTGGATTTGGTTGAAATTTCACCTAATGCAAAACCTCCTGTTTGCAAGATTATTGATTATAAAAAGTTCCTTTACGATCAAAAAAAGAAACAAAAAGAGATCAAAGCAAAAGCTCAAAAAATTGTTTTGAAAGAAATAAGATTTGGGCCTAACACTGATGATCATGATTTTGAATTTAAAGCAAAACATGCTCGTAAGTTTATAGAAGAAGGTGCTAAAGTTAAAGCATTTGTATTTTTTAAGGGTAGAACAATTATCTTTAAAGATAGAGGACAAATACTTTTATTAAAATTAGCACAAGAGTTAGAAGACATAGCAGTTGTTGAAGCCCTACCTAAAATGGATGGAAAACGAATGTTTATGTATTTAGCTCCAAAGAAAAAAAGTAAATAATAACAATTAATATAGTAATAGTATGCCAAAAATGAAAACTGGTGCCAGTGCGAAAAAAAGATTCCGATTAACTGGTTCAGGAAAAATTAAAAGGAAACATGCTTACAAAAGTCACATCTTAACTAAGAAAACGACTAAACAAAAGCGTAATTTAACTAAAATGGGTCTTGTTCACAAAGCTGACGAGAGTAACATTAAAGTTCAATTAGGAATTTAATTCCAGTAACCTTTTAAAAAATCGGTTAACGTAAAGTTAAAAAATTTTAAAAACCAGGTACTTAGTATTTAAGACTACAATTAAGTAGCACTAATTATCAAAAAACGTAAAAAGAAATGCCTAGATCAACAAACTCAGTAGCTTCAAGAGCAAGAAGAAAAAAAATCATGAAGCAAGCCAAAGGTTACTTTGGTAGAAGAAAAAATGTATGGACAGTATCTAAAAACGCAGTTGAAAAAGCTGGTGTTTACGCATACACAGGAAGAAAACAAAAGAAAAGAAACTTTAGATCTTTATGGATTCAGCGTATTAACGCTGGTGTAAGAGAGCACGGAATGTCGTACTCTAAATTCATGGGAGAAGTTGCAAAAAAAGACATTCAGTTAAACAGAAAAGTTTTAGCTGATTTAGCAATGAACCATCCAGAAGCTTTTAAAGCTGTTGTTGAAGCAGTAAAAAAGTAAAAAAGATTCTTACAATCATATTAAATCCCGAGCAATGCTCGGGATTTTTTTTGTGCCATATCACAAAAAATGTTAATTGAATAATGATGCTATAATATGTCCGTTTACTTGTAAACTTAAAAAACATTAAAGCATGGAAAATCCACAACCTTCACCATTTGATAAAATCAATCAGAAAATTAAAAACTCTATTACTATAAGGCTATTATCAATAGCCTTTTTGGTTTTAATACTTCTTATACCAACAAGCATGATAGAAAGTATGATAAGAGAACGAGAATATCGTAGAGCAGATGTAACAAGAGATGTTAGTAGTAAATGGGGGAATTCTCAGACTATTTCTGGACCAATTTTAACAATCCCCTACTACACTTATACCAAATTTAAACACTCTAAAGAAGCTGTTAGAACAAAAAAATATGCCCATTTTTTACCTGACCAACTTAACATCAATGGAAAACTAACTCCAGAAATTCGATACCGAAGTATTTATGAGATAATAGTTTATAATACTCAACTAAAAATGAATGGCCAATTCCCTACTCCAGACTTTAAAGACTTAGGAATAAATGATGAACATATTTTATGGGAAGAGGCTTTTGTTTCTTTAGGTATTCCCGATATGAAAGGAATAAGAGACAACATTAACCTAAAATGGAATCAATATAGTTACGCTTTTAATCCAGGTATAGAAACTAATGATGTAATTAGCTCTGGAGTTTCTACAAGAGTAAACTTAGAAAATCCAATTAACACTGGAAATCAAGACAGTATACAGCAACCAAAAAAGAATCACAGCTTTTCTTTAGATTTAAACCTTAACGGAAGTACGTATTTAAATTTTATTCCTGTAGGAAAAGAAAGCAACATTAACATCTCATCTAATTGGGCTCACCCTAGCTTTAGTGGAGCATCTTTACCTGATGAAAGAGAAATCAATAAAGATGGTTTTAAAGCACACTGGAAAGAGTTACATTTAAACAGAAACTACCCGCAAATGTGGTTAGGAGATTCTCACAACATATATAGTTCGGCATTTGGTGTGGATTTATTATTACCTGTAGATGAGTATCAAAAATCAACACGTTCAGCTAAATATGCTATTATGTTTATTGCTTTTACTTTTCTAATTTTCTTTTTTATAGAAATTAGAAATAAAAAAAGAATCCATCCTATACAGTTTATATTAGTGGGATTGGCTTTAACCATATTTTACGCCCTATTGGTATCTCTATCAGAACACATAAAATTTAATGGCGCATATCTAATCTCTAGCGCTGCAATTATCATTATGATTTCCGCTTATAGCTTAACTATTTTTAAAAGTAAAAAACTTACAAGTTTAATGGCTGGAGTTCTAATATTATTATATGGGTTTATCTACTCAATATTACAGTTGGAAGACTACGCTTTACTAATGGGTAGCATAGGCCTATTCATAGTACTCGGGGTAATCATGTACCTTTCTAGAAAAATTGATTGGTATGCAATTGCTAAAGGAAAAAAACAGGAATAGTAAATGATAAATTTAGGATGAGCCAAACTGAGAATTTGGTTCATCCTATCTTTTACTTTTTGATAAATTTTTTGGCAACGACATTTCCCTCACTACCTATAATTGAAATAGTATAAAACCCAGCAACAACATCTTTAATATCTATAGTAGTTTGAGCTTTAGTTAATTTTCCACCTCTTACCTTTTTACCATTAATATCTATAATAGAGTAATTAAGAGCTTCATCAAACAATGTAGTTGTAATTGTTAAATAATTACTTGTAGGGTTAGGGAAAACAACAAATTCAAAATCGTTTGAGTTTTCAACTTCATCAACCCCAGTAGGAAATGTAACATCAAAAACAAATAATCCTTCCTGCATGTCAGAAGCTAAAATTTTTCCAGAGGATAAAAATGGGTATACACCCCAATTTCCTTCATAGACATTATTTTGATGTGGGCGAGTAGATGTATCATAAAAACCAGCCAGGCTTATATTATTAGGGTCTGAAGTATTAAAAACATATAATCCATCGAAATAATAACTAACGTACAAATTATCTCCATTAAAAATCAGATTATGTGGAATTGATAAAGAATCATTTATATTACTTCCAATAGTATCAATCAAACTAATGTTATTTAAATCACTTACATCAAAAATTTTCACTTTTAAACCATGATTTTCATCTGCAAGAGCATAATAATCACCAGAAGAATGTAACCACCCAGAATGATTATAACCTTGGTGTATATAATTAGATGAAGACCCTAAAAAAGAAACTACAGAAAGATTTGAGAAGTCTATTACTTGCAAATCATTACCGGTATTGCAATATGCAGTATCTCCCCTAACATAAATATCATGAAGGTAACCAACTGAAGAATTCCAATTAGGCACATCAAATTCACAATTCATAAGTAGTTTTGGATCAGTTGGATTAACATTCAAATCAAATATTGACAACTTACCAAACCCCAAATTAGTTGCACCACCACATGTATATAAATGACCTGTAATAGTATCTATAAAAATATTATGTGATCGAATTATCATTGAATCAGAATCATAAACTATTGGAGCAGAGGCTGGCAATAAAGATAAATCAGCTATTTGTAAGGAGCTCGGTCCTTCATCAGCAACAATATATAAATAGTCTTGGTAAGTATCATAATCTCTATGAATAATAGATGGTCCTTGGGCTTTTCCAGGTATAAAAGCAACTGTATCAACATTATTCACATCAGTGACATCAAATATATGTGTACCCATAGTAGAACCAATAATAGCATATTCTCTACCATTGTTTTCATACCCCCAAATTTCATTATAAGTATTATCATGAGCTGCAGAAGGTGGCAATGATGAATCATTCCATTGATATACCAAATTCATATTAAAACTTGATTGTGCTTTTGCCATAGTAGCAAATAGGATAAATGTAATTAATAGTAGATTTCTCATTTCTAGATGTTTTGGAATAATCAAAAATAAATATTTTAAAAAGAAGAAGAGTCTACAATTCAATTAAAAGTCATTATTCTTATTTTTGAGAGAAATACTCAACACCTTAAGTGGAAACAAAAAGATTAAACAAAGCAATATCAGAAACTGGCTTCTGCTCTCGCAGAGAAGCTGACAAACTAATCGAACAGGGTAGCGTAAAAGTGAATGGTAAGGTTCCTGAATTAGGAACTAAAGTTACAATTGCTGATGAAATTAGTGTAAATGGAAAGGTAATCACCAAACAAGTGGATAATATCTATTTAATTTTTAATAAACCTGTTGGTATTACTTGCACAACAGAAACTCACATAAAAGGCAACATCATTACCTATATTAATTATCCTGAACGAATATTCCCTATTGGCAGACTTGACAAGCCAAGCGAAGGACTAATCTTTTTAACCAATGATGGTGACATTGTAAACAAGATACTTAGAGCAAAAAACAATCACGAAAAGGAATACGTTGTCTCAGTAAACAAACCAATAACTGATGAGTTCATTCATAAAATGAGCAATGGTGTACCTATTCTAGATACCATTACCAAAAAGTGTAAAGTGAAAAAAATTAACCATAACACCTTTAATATTGTTTTAACTCAAGGATTAAACCGACAAATACGCAGAATGTGCACTTATTTAGGATATGAAGTACAAACCCTTAAAAGGGTCCGTATTATGAATGTTGAATTGGGCAATATAAAAAAAGGTGAATATAGAAACTTTACAACTAAAGAAATAACAGATTTAAAAGCCAACATAAAATATTCAATTAAAACAGAAGAGGCTTCTTAAATAATTAACTTTGATTTTTTAAAACTTAAAACTTATATATATGTCAGTAAATGCAGCAAAAGCACAATGGAATGGAACCTTAAAAGAAGGTAAAGGAACTATGAATTTTACAGGTTATGAAGGACCTTTCAACTTTGCTTCTCGTTTTGAGGATGGTTCAGAAACTAACCCAGAAGAATTAGTTGGAGCTGCTCATGCTGGTTGTTACTCAATGTTTTTATCAGCTTTAATTAGTGGGGAAGGTTTAAATCCAACAAGCATTAACACAACAGCAACTGTTACTTTAGAAAAAGATGACATAGGACCAAACATCACTAAAATAGAATTAGTTTCTGATGTCGTATGCGAAGGTTTATCGCAAGATAAGTTCACTGAATTATCTCAGGCTGCTAAAGAAAAATGCCCTATTTCAAGACTTTATACTGGAAGCACAGCAACAATTGAATTGACTGCGACTTTAAAATAAGCCAAAAATTAAAGAAGACACAACATGCTAAATTACATTAAGGCTGTACTTGAAAACATGCCAAAGGGTTGGTTAAATTTAACCACACACAGATTAGATATTTATGATGAAGGATTAGCTAAAACTCAGTTTTTAGAACAATTTGAGAGTTTATTTAAAAACAATGATGCTGATCCAACTTCATTAAATAAGTTACCAACAGCTTACGATTACATTCGTTTAGGACACCCCTTATCTTGTGTATTAGAATGGGCTATTGCTAATTCAAACAATCTAAAACCAGAAAATGTAATTAGCTTTTCATCTAAGACCACTCCTATTTTAGCTGTTCTTAGAAAAAATTTAATAGACAACAAACACACTCAGATTGTTTCTATTGGAGATCTTCCTACTTGTTTTGATGAAAAAGTAATCAAAGAGGTTTATGGTTATCAATTTGAATTAAAGCAAGTTGATAAAATTGAAGACACTACTGAGTTTAGTGGTAGTACAATTTTCATTTCGCAAGAAAGTGAAATGGGAAAATTCAATCTTCATCCTAACATTGACTTCTTTATCCATTTGGATAATCAATTAGGAAGTGTTTTACTCGTTAATGGAGAACAAAACACCAGTTATGTTTCAGAAATTCAACATGTAAGAAGAAGAGAGACCATTGCCATGACTCCAGCAAACTGCTTGGTAGCTTTGAATCAATTGGTAGGAAAATCTTCAGACAACCAACAAACTGATTTAGCTCGAAACAAAAAAAGCGTAGTTAACTCTATTAAATACATTACTGGAACAGACATAAAAGCTGTGGTAGCTTCCAGTGGTCTTTCTATGCAATATGCCATTGTAATGGGATTGATTCATGATGCATTAGAAAATCATAAAGGAAAACAAATCAAAATTGTTGTTCCACCTAATTGTTATGGTGGTACCAACGACCAAGCAAGAAGAGTTGCAGCATGTTTAGACAATGTTGAAGTAATGGATTTACCAGTTGATGGTGATCATAACATGGTTCAAAGCATTGATAGTGTTTTAGCTACGATAGCTGAACAAGATGCTGTGCCTTATATCATTGCTGAAATACCGACCAACCCAAGGGTTGAAGTTCCAGACTTAATCAAGCTAAAAGAAGCTTTAAGCAAAGAAAGAAAAACTGCTTCTAGAGAATTAGCTACAGACCCAGTTTTTATTTTAGATCAAACTTTTTGCCCTAACACCCACTTTTTAGGTGAGGATGAAATCTTATCATCAGTTAGAACCATTGCTTATGTTAGTGGCTCTAAATTCCCTAGTGGTGGAAAATGTACCGCAGGTTATTGCACAGCGAATAAAAAAGCTGCAGAATTGATGGAAAAAATTGATTTACACCTTCAACTCTGTGACAATGAAGCTACCCCTCTTCAAATGGAAATATTGGCTAAACAATTGCCATCTATGAATCAAAGAATTGAAGATGCTTACAAAAATACACGTGAATTTGTAAACTATATAAAAGATGTTTTACCAGACGCAAAAATTAATTTTGTTTCAGAGGAATTAGCTGAACAAGGATTTACTCCTTCTGTTTTTTCATTAGACCTCCCAACAAAAGGAAATACCCATGATGAAAGAGAAAACTACAAAAGAGCTTTGAACCTAAAGTTAATCAACTCAATGATAACCCGAATTCCTAATGAAAGTAAGTATTGTGTGAGTTATGGACAATTAAAAGGATGTTATTGGACTATTCCTGCAACATCTACTCAAGGAACTACCAAAGAGGGAGATAAGGATTACATTGCTCGTGTAGCGCTTTCTGCTAACATGGATTTAGAATTACACAAAAAAGTGTTTTTAGATTTTGTTAAAAGCATTTAGCCCGATAAAACTAAATTAAATAATGAAAAATAAAGTATTCATTGCAACAAGCATAGACGGTTTTATAGCTGATAAAAATGGAGGGACAGACTGGTTGCATTCAATACCAAACCCTGATAAAACTGATATGGGTTATGAAAAATTTATGTCTCAGATTGATGCACTTATTATGGGGCGAAACACATTTGAAACTGTTTGTGAATTTGACATAGAATGGCCTTACCAAAAGCCTGTTTTTGTTTTAAGTAATAATTTGCCTGAAATACCTATAAAATATAATGATAAGGCAGAAATAGTAAATGGGAAATTAACTGATATCATCAAAGAAATTAATGAAAAAGGATATTCTAACCTTTATATTGATGGAGGAAAAACTATTCAAGGTTTTTTGAAAGAGGATTTAATTGATGAAATGACCATAACAACTATACCCTATTTACTCGGAGGAGGCATTCCTTTATTTACAGAACTTCCAAACAGATTAGGATTTGAATGTATTGATTCTAAAATATACTTAGGGAAAATCGTGCAAAATCAATTTGTTAGAAAAAGACAAAGTATTTAACAAGTGCTATAAACTATGCATCACCATTTCCTTTAAAATTGAAACTTCATCAACTTTAAAGTCAAACCACTCCTGCAATTCTTTTTCAAACCCTACTCCATTAAGATAAGAGTTTAAAGCTAAATTCAATCCTTTGGTAAATTTAGGATGATTGGTACCTAAGGGATCTTTATGTGTTAAATCGTTTTGGGCAAAGCCTTTAAATTTTGGACCTGTAATCTTAATATCAAAATCATCAGGTTTTTTACCAATAGGACTATGAACTGTGGTAGTAAACTGATGCCAAAAAGCAGATTGAATGCAATTGTTTTGGAATAACTGACGAACAACTTCAAGCGAATCTATAGTTTCTTGTGCTGTTTGAGTAGGAAAACCATACATTAAGTAAGCATGCACCATAATGTTATGCTCAGAAAAAGCTTTAGTTACTCTTGCTACTTGCCCAATATCAACTCCCTTTTTCATTTTAGCCAACAATCTATCTGAAGCTACCTCTAACCCACCAGTTACAGCAATACAACCAGATTTAGCCAATAACACACACAATTCAGAAGTAAAGGTTTTCTCGAAACGAATGTTCGTCCACCAAGTAATATTGATTTTTCTAGCAATTAACTCTTTTGCTAAAGCTTTTAAAGCTTTAGGTGATGCAGCCTCATCCACAAAATGAAAACCAGTATTTCCTGTTTCAGCAATTAGCTGCTCTATTTTGTTAACTAAATCAGTAGCAGTAGTATTTTGGTAATTACCAATGTAATCTAAATTTACATCACAAAACGAGCATTGTTTCCAATAACAACCATGAGAGACAGTCAATTTATTCCATTTCCCATCCGTCCATAAGCGGTGCATTGGGTTAATGACATCTAAAAATGATAAGTACAAGTCCCAATCTATTCCTATATAACTTGGTGTTGGCATATCTTTATGATGAAAAATGGTATTAGGTTGTTTATCTTGATAAACCACTTTACCTTTTTGTAAAACAAAAGTCCGTTCTAAATCTTGTGGTGCAGCTTCTTTTTCTAGTAGTTCTATAATCTTTAACAAAGGACCTTCACCATCATCCAAACTAATAAAATCAACATACTTAAATATTCTTGGGTCGTTTAACGACCTTAACTCTGTATTGCAATAACCACCACCAAAAGCAATTTTAATATGCTTGTAGTTCTTTTTGATAAACTGAGCACAACGCAATGCTGCAAATAAATTCCCTGGAAAAGGAATAGTAAAACCAATTAAATTGGGTTGCTCCTCCTCTATTTTGTTCACTAACAACAATAACAATTGATCTTCAATTGAAGTGGTAGTGTAATTCAAATACTCTTGAATAGTATCAAAACTACTTGCCGAAGTAGCTATTTGCTCAGCATACCGTGTAAAAGAGAAAAACTCATCAACATTAGCAGTAATAAAATCACCTAATTCTTCAATAAAAAGTGTCCCTAAATGTTTAGCTTGATCTATTTTACTAGAACTCTGAAAAGCAGCATCTAAGTTGTCCGAACGATGCCCTTTTGGGAAGAAGTCTTTTTGCAGCAATTCGTTAGCACTTGCCTCATTTTGTATTCTTAAAAAAGCTGTTACCTGCTCAACTTTATCAATGTAAGCTTGTTTGTTTTTAAATACCAACGGAAACGCATCATGTCCATTTGCAGCAGCTTCATTAAAAGCATTTTCAATAGAAGCTTTAGTAAACACCTTATTAAACAAGGCTATGCTCAAATCCCACTGAACAACCGTTTTGTTTTTACTCTCTAAAAAACCTTTTAAATAGGCTGTTGCCGGATACGGAGTATTCAGTTGAGTAAAAGGTGGTGTTATGAGTAGTGTTTTTATTGACACGCGATAAAGGTACTATTATAAACAAATTTGAATCGAGAACACAAATTAAAATTACATTTGCATCATTAAAATTAAAAAGCGTTGAAAGAAGAATCAGATAAAATTAGTCAGGATGAAATTGAAAAGTGTATTTCAATTTTAGAAAAACTAACTGATGATAATACACAGGTATTTGATTTGCCAGAAGATCAACGCGTTGCTTTAATGAAAGCTGCAGGTAAGCTTTCTAGACCAAACAGGGAAGAGTTTAAAAAGCGTAAGAAAAACGCTAAAAAAGCTGCAGAACG
>JARGOE010000047.1 GCA_029210015.1 Vicingaceae bacterium | reverse complement strand
TCATTGAATGTATAGCCATTTTTTGTTCCAAACTTTATTACACTCCTTTTAGTAATAGGCAAATAAAATTCACCATTTAACTCAGTGTTATAGATGTTGGTTTTTAAATTAATATTTTGATATAATAATTCATCTATCTCTGGATTTTTCTTAATTTTTTTATTTCCTAAAGAGCCATTAAAGTCAATTCTATAACCTTTTCTGGGGTTTAGATTATAATCTAAATTTTCATTGTAAATACCTATTCCATAAAGTTGAGTAGATACATCTGCATAACTTGGTAAAACAGTTAATGCAGCTAAATTTGCTTTAGATAATAAATTAGAACTTTTGTTATGAAAAAATACACTGAAGTAATTGTTGCCTTTTAATAAATATCTAACTCCAATTTTGTTTCCTACATCAATAAAGGTTGTGTCTCTTTTGTATAATTTAAAGTTGTAATCTAATCCAAAAGGAGTGTTGAATAAGAATGGATAAAGCACATCAAACTTTAAATCCTGAGTGTTTTCTTGAATAGCTCTCCAATTAAAACTAATTTTTTCACCACCTCTAAATGAGTTAATGAGATTTAATTTTACATCGCCTGTTAATCTCAATTTACCAGTTTCGTCATCAGGTAAAACCCCCAAAACTCCATCAAATCTGCTCGCTTGCTTTTTCTTTAAGTATAAAAAAAGTTTAGATTCTTGTTCATTAAAAATCATTTTCCATCGTTGTTCCTCAGTTACAAATGGCAGTTCTTTTAGTTTGTTACTAATTTTTCTTAGAGCTTGCTCGCTATATAAATCACCATCTGTTATTCCAATATAGTTTTTGATGTATTGGTCTGAAATGGTGGCATCTCCTTCAATTAAAACACTATCAATTTTATAGAGTTTGTTTTTTTCAATATAGAGCTGAGCTTTTAGATTATTTCCTTCTATTTTTATGCTATCTAATTTAATTGAAGCAAATGGATATCCATTGTTTTCATAATGAATAATTACCTTTTTGTAAAGGCTACTTAGTTGTTTTTGATTGAAGGGTTTGTTGTTGTATAGTTTATCTCTAAAACCAATTTTACTCAAAATCTCTTCATCTATATTTTGGTTAGATAAAGTACTCCATTTAAATGTTTTTCCTAACTTATAATATGCGGAGTAATAGTTAGAGTCTGCTATAATGCTATCAATACTAGTCATTAAATAACCATTTTCTTGAAGTTGGTTGAGGTTGTTTTTTAATTCAGTTTTAAGATTAGATAGCTCTAATTCGTTGTTGAAATCAATTAGTTTATTTGCCTTTAAAGAAGTGTCATTAAATAGAATGTTAAGTTCTATTTTTTGAGAAAATGAGCTCAGACAAAGTGTGCAGAAAATAAAGGTTAATATGTAATTAGTTGGTTTCAAGCTTTTACTTTACGTTAAAGTATAATTTTTATTTGATTTCCCAATCAATTTGTTGAAGACCTTGTTTTTTTAGATACTCATTAGTTGTAGAAAAATGTTTACAACCAAAAAAACCATTGTAAGCTGAAAAAGGAGACGGGTGAGCAGCTTTTAAAACAAGATGTTTGTTGGAGTCAATAAGTTCTTGTTTTTGTTGAGCGAATTTTCCCCAAAGTAGAAAAACTAAATTGGTTTGAGATTCACTTAGCTTTTTTATTGCAGTATTAGTAAAAGTTTCCCAGCCTTTTTTTTGATGAGACCCTGCATTGTGAGCTCTGACAGTTAATGTAGCATTCAGCATTAATATACCTTGTTTTGCCCAATCTGTAAGATTGCCGTGAGCTGGAATATCATATCCTAAGTCATTTTTTAGTTCTTTATAAATGTTTTTTAATGAAGGAGGTATTTTTTTTGCTTCTTTGGGCACCGAAAAACATAGACCATGTGCATGAGGTATTATTTCGCCATCTATATCTTCGTATGAATGATAGGGGTCTTGTCCGATAATTACTACCTTAACTTTTTTTAATGGAGTATAATTAAAAGCGTTAAAAATATTTTTTTCAAAAGGAAAAATCTTTGTTTTACTTTCAGATTCTAATTCTTTCTCAGTTTCAAGAAAGGATTTTAATTCTAAAAAATACTCAAGATTAAATTCTTTCTTTAAAAGTTCTTGCCACCCCCTTTCCATATTAAAACTTAATTTGTTGGTCATAAAAATGCAACTAAAAAGTACATTTATAACTTAATTAACACAATTTATGTTAATAAGTTAAGTTGTACATATTATAATAATGGTTATCTTCGCAATGTATTTTTTACAAAACTAAGTAAACTGGAATGAAAAAAATTATCTTCACAATCACGGCCCTTTTTTTAGTAGCAATATTGTATTCTTCATGTAAGGGACACGAAACTTGTCCAGCTTATGGGAAAGTTGATTCAGCTTCTAACGAAACATCTGCATAATTGCATTGGTTACCTTTTGAGTCTGAGTCAGACTTAGAACAAATCATACAAGAATCATTTAATCAGCCGGTGGCTATATTTAAGCACAGTACTAGGTGTTCTATTAGTTCTGTCGCAAAAATGCGCCTATCTTCCTCTTGGACTTTTGATGATGACCTACCTATCTATTATTTAGATTTACTTTCTTACAGGAGTCTGTCAGATTTAGTGGCAGCTAAATTCAATGTTTTTCATCAATCACCTCAATTGCTTATTATTAAAAATGGAGAGTGTGTATATCATAACTCTCATCTAAGTATTTCGGTAAATGATGTGAAAAAGACCTTATAAATTAAAAACTAAGGATTGTTTTATTGATGAGTCTATGCTCAAAGCTACAGGGCAAGTTTTTGCAGCATTTTTAATAATTGATTTCTCTTTTTCAGTGTAGTTTTTGTAGCCAAAATTGAATTCTATTATAATTTCATCAATTTTTCTTGGGTTTGATCTCATTATTTTTGTGATATCAACAGAAATGCCTTCGGTATTCATTCCATTATCTTGAGCTTTAATTCCTATGATTGTTAGCATGCAGCTTCCTAGTGCTGTAGCAACTAAGTCGGTGGGAGAAAAAGCTTCGCCTTTTCCTTCATTATCAGTTGGGGCATCTGTTATTATTTTGTTTCCAGATTTTATATGGGTAGCTTCTGTTCTTAAGTTTCCCTGGTAGGTTATTTTAGATGTTTTCATTCTTCTATTTAGTGCATTAATTAATTATGTAAAGATTGCATTTTATTTATTATTACTTTTGTTTGAGAATGAAAAAACTTCTAATCATAAGTCTTTTTATATTTTTTGTGCAAACAATACTTGCACAAGGAACTGTTTTTGAAGAAAAAAGAACTATTTATAAGCGTGAACAAACCTTTGGAGCAACTATCCATACTACTGGTTGGGGTTTGGTTTATCGGTATGGAAAATATACCTCTGGGTTTAGCCGAAGAATTTTTGAAGCAGAGCTAGTAGGAAAAAAGCATCCTAAAGAAATTAAGACTTTTACATCATTATTTGATAATTCAAACGGGTATGTGTATGGTAAATTAAATTCAATTTTAATTTTGCGTGGAGGAGTAGGGAAGCATGTTACATTTATTAGTAAACAAAGTGTAAGGGGGGTAGCAATATCATATATTTTAAATGCAGGTTTAACTTTTGCATATGCTAAGCCGGCTTTTGTTGAAACTATTTTTATTGATGAAGGTATTGTTGATTCTAGAATAGAAAAATATAATCCTGATACGCATACTCAAGGAGATATTATAGGTGGAGCCTCTTTTTTTAGAGGTTTTTTTGCTGGTAAATTTTATCCTGGGGCATATTTAAAAGCTGGGATGCATTTTGAATCATCTTTGGTTGCTAATAAAATTAGTGGCCTTGAGGTTGGTGGAGTTTTGGATATGTATCCACAAAAAGTTCCAATATTAGCTAACGATTTAAATCGTTATTACTTTTTTAATCTTTATGTATCGCTTACCTTTGGATCGAAAAAAACAGAGTAGTATTTTGGAAAATCAAACAAAAGAAAGAAAATTCTCAAAAAAGCCAGATTGGTTAAAGGTTAAGTTGCCTACTGGAGAAGAGTATACTAAAGTTCGTAAGTTAGTTTCTGAGCATAAGTTACATACTATTTGCGAAAGTGGTAATTGCCCTAATATGGGAGAATGTTGGGGGGCAGGAACTGCTACGTTTATGATTTTAGGAAATATCTGCACTAGGTCTTGCGGTTTTTGTGCTGTAAAGACAGGTAGACCCTTACCAGCTGATTTAGAAGAGCCAATGAGGGTAGCTAACTCAGTAAAATTGATGAGCGTTAAGCATTGTGTGATTACTTCTGTAGATAGAGATGATTTAAAGGATGGCGGGTCTATTATTTGGGTAGAAACTGTTAATGCTGTTAGGGAGTTAAGTCCAACAACAACTATGGAAACTTTAATTCCTGATTTTAAGGGTGATTGGGATAACTTGCAAAGAATTATTGATGTTGCGCCTGAAATCGTTTCACATAATTTAGAAACTGTTAGAAGATTAACTAAACAAGTTAGGATTCAAGCAAAATACGATAGAAGCCTAGAAGTAATAAAAAGATTACATGAAGGTGGAATGAAAACTAAATCTGGTATTATGTTAGGTTTAGGTGAGACGGAAGAAGAGGTGTTTGAATCAATGCAGGATTTAAGAAATTCAGGGTGTGATATATTGACGTTAGGTCAGTATTTACAACCAACCCCTAAGCATTTACCAGTTGCTGAGTTTGTTACTCCTGAGCAGTTTGCAAAATATAAAAAAGTAGGTCTAGAAGAAATGGGGTTTAGATTTGTTGAAAGTGGTCCATTGGTTAGGTCTTCTTATCATGCTGAAAAGCATTTGTTTTAGCAATATGCTGTTTACCGTATGTGTATTATTGTTTACCAAATAAGTCTAAATATAACCGTTTGTTAAATTGGGTTATTAACATTTCTAATTAGTTATTAAATTTATACTCAAAATTGACTGGGTTTCTTTGGTAGATATTAAATTATACGTATCTTGTAACCCATTTCAAAACACTAACTAAAATAAATTATTTAGATATGAATATTAAAACTATAATTGTCGGTTCTTTAGCTATTGCCCTGGCTTTAGGAGGTACATTTATCAAAATGACTTCTGAAGATACACAATCTGTTTATACGCCTAGAAGTTTCGATAACGGAGGTATACGTGGTTTTGCAGGATATGCTCAATATATGCATTACCTAAAAGAAGATCCAGCTACAGGTAAAATTGATCCAGAAGCAGTGGAGCAAGTAAGAAGAGAGATTGCAGCTAGAAAAAAGAGCAGTAGTAACAAAGCTGCTTTAGGTTTGAATTGGGTTAATAAAGGACCTGATAATGTTGGTGGTAGAACTAGAGCTGTTTTGGTTGATAGAAATAATCCAAATATAGTTTATGCTGGTAGTGTTGCTGGTGGTTTATTTGTTTCTACTGATGGTACTCAAAATTGGACTCAAGTAGTTGGTCATCAAGGTACAAATGGTGAAAATTTAGCTATATCTTGTATTACACAAACAGCGAACGGAAGAATATTTTTCGGTACTGGCTCTGATTTTGAAAATTTTGGAGGAAATCAAGGTTATACAGCTGGTTTTCTTGGAAATGGAGTTTATGAATATATACCATCAACAGGGGCTGTTGAACCTGTAATTACTAATGCAACTGCTCTTCCAAATAACACTCAGGGGTCTTTATGGTCTGCAACAAGTGCTATTGCAGCTGGTGTAGGAAGTAAAGGTAATCGTTTGTACTTAGGAACTAGAGATGGTATGGTTTGGGCAGATCCTGATGGGAATGGAGATTATCCAACAACTTTTTCAGGTTGGACTAATCCTATATTTTTAACTTCTACAATTTTAGAACAAGCAACATGTCAGGATATTGATGTTGCTCCAGATGGTTCTATGGTGGTTTCTTTTGCTGGTAAGGTTTATACATCTAACAGTGATGCTCCTAATAGCTTTACAATACATGCTAAAGGTGGTAGTAGTAGAATTTGTGCTGCTATTGCTCCTACTAACCCTGATGTGATTTACTTATTACAAACTAAATCAAATGGGATGCTACAAAAATTAGAGATATCGTTAGATAGAGGAAATACATGGAACGTAATTGTTCCACCAGGATCTCCTTGTGTTGACCCATTTGTTCAGGACGCATGTAGTGGAGCTACTACTGGGCAAGGAATATATGATGCTGCTATTGCTGTTAATCCTTCTGATTGGGGGCATATTATAGTTGGTGGTGTTCAGTTGTATGAATGGAAATATAATACTGGCTCTAACCCTGTTGGTGGTAGTTGGTTAAAATCAGCTAACTTATTTGAATCAATTTTTAATCCTTATTATGTGCATGCTGATAAGCATACTATTGTTTGGCCTACTGCTAATACTGTTTACATTGGTTCTGATGGTGGTGTTAGCCGATCAATTGATGGAGGAGAAACTTGGCAAGAAAGAAATTTAGGTTTTAATGTAACTACATTCCTTGATGTTGCAACTAGCGCTAATGGTTGGATTCTTGGGGGAGCTCAAGATAATGGATGTCAACTACAATCTTTTGGAACTTTTGGATCTATTACTCCTTTAGGTACTTTTGAGGTTAATGGTGGAGATGGAGCAGATGTTGCTTTTTCTAATCTTAGTGGAGGAATAGCTTATACAACTTCTCAAAATGGAACTATATTAAGAAGTAATGGTGGACAACCCGGAACTTTTTACGATGCAGAATTAGGTGCTTTAGTAGCAACAGGTTCACAGCCTTTCCATACAATAATTGAAAACTGGGAAAGAACTGGAGATCCTTTAAGTATTGATTCTATAACAATACGTATTGATTCTTCAGGTTATGGAATTGCACCTGGAGATACTGTATATCCTGGAGATGTTATACCTGCTGGAGATACAATTTGGTATTCTAGTTTAACTAATGGTGAGCCATTAATGTATATTGTTCCTTCAAATATTACTATAGCTACTCCTGTTGATAGTTTTAAGTTGCAAGATCCTATTCAAAATAAATTTGTTTATGCTGCAAGTCAAGGTGTTTATTTTACAAAAGATGCTGCTAGGTTTAATGCAATAGACCCTCAATGGTACAGACTTAGAACAGGAGCTGCACTATGTTTTGAATTTTCTGTAGATGGTGATAATTTATTTGTTGGAACAGCAAGTGGTATTATTAGAATAGGTAACTTGAGTGCAGGTAATGATTCTTTAACATTAGATATTAGAAGTGGAAGCGCTGTTACAACTTCAACTACAGCTACTGGTATTTCTGGTAGAGTTACAGGTATTGCAGTAGATCCTAATAATCCTGATAATTTAATTGCTACTACTTCTGGTTATGGATCAGGTAATAAAGTATATAGATGTACAAATGCTACTGGAGCTTTAACTTTCACTTCTATACAAGGAGTAGGAACAACAGCATTACCTAGAATGCCTGTTTATGACTGTGAAATTGATTACACAGATAATGATAAAGTAATTCTTGGTACTGAATGGGGTGTATGGACTACTGATAACGCATTCTCTTCACCAGCTTCTGGTGTTGATTGGACTGATGAAAGTACTGGTGAAATGTCTCATGTACCTACAATGGGTGTTACTCAACAACAATTAAGAGCTGATCAATGTGTTAATTCTGGTGTGGTTTATTTAGGAACTCACGGTAGAGGTTTCTTCTCAGCAGGAGAATTATTTACAGGAATTGATGATGAAAATGTTGTTGCTGATGCTGATAATGGATTTATTTCTGGATTAGAAGTTTATCCTAATCCAATGAATAACCAAGGTTCTATAGTGTTTAATTTAGCTGAAAGATCTAATGCAGTTGTGAAAATTTTCAACTTGTCTGGAGCTTTAGTTAAAACAATTAACCTTGGAAACAAAGCAAAAGGTGCTAACAAAGCGAATATTAATGTTACTGATTTAAGTATAGGTTCTTACATTGTTTCGTTAGAAGCTGGTGCTGAAAGAGGCATTGCTAAATTTATTGTAACTAGATAATAAATATTCTTTATTACCTAAAAAAGCTCCCGTAACATTACGGGAGCTTTTTTGTTTTATTATGGAAAACAAATACAAGCATATATTTTTTGATTTAGATAGAACACTTTGGCATTTTGAAGCCAATTCTCATAAAGTGCTTTCTAATATTTACAATCATTTTAATTTGGAAAAAAATATAAAAAACCCAGATGTATTTATTGAAAAATATAAAGAGATAAATGAGAATTTATGGACATTGTATAGAGAAGATAAGGTAAGTAAAGAAGAGTTGCGTGGAAAACGATTTACAGATACTTTAGCGCACTTTAAAGTTTCTGATAGTATGTTAGGAGAAGAAATGGGAGATTATTACGTACACCATTCTCCTAGACAAACAGAATTGTTTCCAAATACCATTAAAATTTTAGATTATTTAAAAGATAAATATCAATTACACATTATTACAAATGGTTTTGAGGAGGTACAACATATTAAGTTGTCAGAATCTAAAATTGCTGATTATTTTCAAGAGGTAATTTTATCCGAAAGAGTAGGAGTGAAAAAACCACATCCTTTTATTTTTAAAAAAGCAATGAAGCTTGCAAAGGCAAAGTCTAATAATTCTTTAATGATAGGAGATGATTGGTATGCCGATATATATGGTGCTAGTAGAGTTGGTATGGATAGTATCTATTTTAATCCAGAAAAGATTAAGCATAACAATAAGATAGATAAAGAGATTGCTTGCTTAAGTGAATTACAAGAGTTTCTTTAAAAACAAAAAAGGTTCTGAATTTCAGAACCTTTTTTGTTTGAGCTATAATTAGATTATTGCTTTTCAGTTGTTTTTGTAGTAGTTGAAGCAGCTTTAGATTTGCTACACTTCTTACCATCAGTTTTTCCTGAACAACAAGACTTTTTAGCACTTGCTTTTGAATCCTTACTACAACATTTTTTGTCTCCTTTTTTACATTCTTTTTTATTGTGTTTACAATCTTTCTTATCACACTTTTTTCCATCTTCACAAAACTCAATGTTACTTGAAGTTGTAGTTGATGCTGCAAAACTTGGAGAAATCATAAAACCTAAAAAGGCTACTAATAATATTAAATTTTTCATAATTTTTATCTTTTAAATAGATTATGCTACTAAATTAAGAATAGTTTTATTGTATAAATGTTAAAAGGAAGTTAAAATTTTGCAATTGTAGTTATACCACCTTTTACTTTTTCATTTAATTTAACATTTAACTTAGCATCAAGAGGTAATAATAAATCAACTCTAGAGCCAAATTTGATAAATCCACATTCATCAGTCTGTTTTACTTGTTCACCTTCTTTTCCAAAGAAAACAATTCTACGAGCCATTGCTCCAGCAATTTGTCGATACAAAACACTTTGCCCTTTTTCATTTTCAACTACAATTGTAGTTCTTTCATTTTCAGTTGATGACTTTGGATGCCATGCAACCAAATATAAACCAGGATGATATTTGTAGTATTTTAATAAACCGTTAATGGGATATCTGTTCAAGTGAACATTAATAGGAGACATAAAAACTGATACTTGTAACCTTTTGTCTTTAAAATATTCAGTTTCTTCTACTTCTTCTATAACTACAACTGTTCCATCTGCTGGTGAAATGATATCCCCTTCTCTAGCTTTAAAATCTCTGCTAGGGCTTCTAAAAAATTGAAGTATAGTTATTAATAAGAATGCAGATAGAGCATATCCTAATACCTTAACAGTGGTGTAATCATTTAAGAAAAAGTAGATTAAACCATTTAAAATAGCAATAAATACTAATGTTATAATTAATGAAGGTATTCCTTGTTTATGAAAAGTCATAGAATATAGAATTGTGCGACAAAAATAATAAAACTACTGAACCAATTGTAAATAAGTATAAATAAAAGGGATGCCAACTAAAAGGCCGTCAAAACGATCTAAAATACCTCCATGTCCAGGCAAGATGTTGCCAGAGTCTTTAATGTTTAAACTTCTTTTGAGCATTGATTCAACTAAATCTCCTAAACCACCAAAAATAGCAGTTAATATTCCTATTACTATCCAATTAGTTAAGCTTAAATCAGTAAAATATATTGATAAAACATAAGCAATACCAACAGTTAATATAGTTCCACCAATAGTCCCTTCCCAAGTTTTTTTTGGCGAGATACGTTCAAATAATTTATGTTTTCCAAAAAACCTCCCTGACAAATATGCTCCAGTATCGCTTGTCCATAATAAAAAGAAAAAGCCTAAAATTATCTGAAAGCTATAATCTTTACTATTGTAGAAGCCTAAATGAAAAAGCATTGCAAATGGAATTGCAATATATAGAACAGGAAGAATAGTATAAGCTATATTTATAAAAGGGTGATTTTTTTTACGATACAATTCAAAAATAAAAGACATAAAAATCATTAATAGAGGAATTGCTAATATTTTTGTTGAAAGGTTATTTAGAATAACTAACCCAATCATAATAATTGATGTTAAATTAGTAATTAACCCCCAAAAGCGAAGTGGATTAATAGTTTTGGATTTTTTCACCAAACTGTAAAATTCATCAGTACCAAGTAAAACAATTAAGCAAAATAGCCCAAAAGCTACTATTTCATTAAAATAGACACCAGCAATTAATGCTGCAACAAATAAAGCTCCTGTTATTGCTCTTGTTAACATTATAGATTGTTTTTTTCTATGATATATTTTGCTTTAACAACATTTTCTGAATTAACATGCAGTTCAATATCAGCATTCATTAAATGCTTGTGCATAGAATCCATTTTATTCATAACAACAACATCAATGTTATTATCCTCTAAAACAGATTTAATAATCTCAGAAAGATTAGGGTTGTTTCCTTTATGTACAACTACCCATTCCAACTTATTAAACTTTATCTTCTGTTGGTTGGTCTTTTTGGTCGTTATTACTCTCTGATCCAGATTTTTTTTCGGCATCAGATATAACAGTTTCTTTAGCTTTTATATCTTCAGTTTTAGTGCCATTCTTTTTTGGAGATATCTTTTTCTCTTCTTTAAGTTCGTCAGCAAACTTACTTACACCAAAAATTGCTTCTAAATCATCTCTAAAAATCACTTCTTTTTCTAATAATTGTTCTGCTAATGTTGATAACATCTCTTTATTCTCCTTAAGAATACCTAAGGTACGTTGATATGCAGCTTCTACCATTGTTCTTACTTCTTCATCAATAGTCTCAGCAGTTTTTTCACTGTAAGGTTTAGAAAAGGTATAGTCACTTTGTCCAGAAGAATCGTAAAAACTAATGTTTCCTATTTTGTCATTTAAGCCATACATGCTAACCATTGCATAAGCTTGTTTAGTTACTTTTTCTAAATCACTTAATGCACCTGTAGAAACTTTCCCAAAGGTTATCTCTTCAGCTGCTCTACCTCCTAATGCTGCGCACATTTCATCTAGAAGTTGTTCTTTTGTAGTAATTTGACGTTCTTCTGGCAGATACCATGCAGCACCTAATGAACGTCCTCTAGGTATAATAGTAACTTTTACTAACGGAGAAGCATATTTAACTAACCAACTTACAGCAGCATGACCTGCTTCATGGTATGCTATTGCTTTTCTTTCATGATCAGAAATAAGTTTGTTTTTCTTTTCTAAACCACCAATAATTCTATCCACAGCATCTAAGAAATCTTGTCTTTGTACTATCTTTTTATTCTTACGTGCTGCTATAAGTGCTGCTTCATTACAAATGTTAGCTATATCAGCACCTGAAAAACCTGGAGTTTGTCGAGCTAAAAATTTAATATCTACACTATCATCTATTTTTAATGGTTTTAAATGCACATTAAAAATTTCTTCTCGCTCATTTAATTCTGGTAAGTCAACATGTATTTGTCTATCAAACCTTCCTGGTCTAACTAAAGCCCTATCTAAAACATCTGCTCTGTTGGTCGCTGCTAATACAATTACTCCAGTATTTGTACCAAAACCATCCATTTCCGTCAATAATTGGTTTAAGGTGTTTTCTCTTTCATCATTAGATCCCTGAGCTGTTCCTTTACCCCTTGCTCTTCCAATAGCATCAATCTCATCGATAAAGATGATAGAAGGAGCTTTATCTTTTGCTTGTTTAAATAAATCTCTAACCCTGGATGCACCAACCCCAACAAACATTTCAACAAAATCAGAACCAGATAATGAATAGAAAGGAACTTTTGCTTCTCCAGCAACGGCTCTTGCTAATAATGTTTTACCTGTACCAGGAGGGCCTACTAATAATGCTCCTCTTGGTATTTTAGCACCGATGTTTGTGTATTTTTGTGGTTTCTTTAAGAAGTCTACAATTTCTTGTACTTCTTCTTTAGCGCCTTCAAGTCCTGCAACATCTTCAAAAGTTGTTTTTGTCGCATTTTCTTTGTCAAATAATTGTGCTTTAGATTTACCTATGCTAAATATTTGGCCAGCTCCACCACCACCACCAGACATTCTTTTCATTAAGAACATCCAAACAACTACAATTAGAATTATAGGTAACAACAACCCAAGTAAACCACCAAACCAATCTTCTTCAGTAATTACTTTATATTTTAGTTTATGATCTCCGTTTGAATATTTTTTAAGCTCTTCGTAAAAACCATCTTGAGATAAAAATTCAAATGAAAAATGAGGTCCTTTGTTTGGGGTTGTAGATATTAAAGGAGCTTTAACTTTTTGCTTGTACTCATCTAATTTTAGAGCTTCTTCAGTTAAAGTTACTCGAGCAATATTTTTATTTTTAACAACAACAACGTATTCTACATGGTTGTTTTGAACCATTTGTTCAAACTCTTTCTCTGTGATATTGGATGAACCACCATCAAAATTGAACAATTGCAAGCCTATGATTGCAACACCTATAATAGCATAAATCCAATAATAATTTGTAGGTTTTTTACCACCGCCTTTACCTAGGTTAGATGGTGTGAATTTATTTTTTTGTTTTTTTTGTTCTTCAGCCATTTCTTCTTATTCCTCTATTTTACTAATTTTTGCATCAGCCCATAAACCCTCTAAATTATAGAAATCTCGAGCTTCTTCTTGAAATATATGAACTACTGTATTTACATAATCTAAGATAATCCATTCAGCATTTCCAAATCCTTCAGCATGCCATGGAGATTCTCCAAGTGAATTTTTTAATTCCTTCTTAACAGATGCTGCCAGAGCATTTACTTGGGTATTTGAATTTCCTGTGCAAACTAAAAAATAATCGCAAACAGCATTATCAACAGCAGTTAAATCTATGCAAACAATGTTTTCTCCTTTTACTTCTTGTAATCCTTTAATCGCAACATCTAAAATCACTTGCGACTCTTTAACTTCCTTTGTCTTCCCCATTCAGTTTTTTATGGTTTTAATCTCTGCAAAATAACGAAATATCTATGATGTAGCTTATTTTATTTTAAACATTTCAATTAAACTTTTTATTGGATATTTTTGGAAATAATGAATCAAAGATTAATTATAGGAAATAAATTAATTCATTTACCTAGTATTGACTCTACTAATGTTTATTTGAAAGAATTGATTAGTGATACTAAAAATGAAGCAGAAGGAATTGTTATAGTTGCTGATGAACAACTCTATGGTGTAGGTCAGAGGGGTAATAAATGGGAAAGTGAAGCAGGTTTGAACTTAACTTTTTCAATATTATTAAAACCTAATTTAAATATTGACAATCAGTTTGATATTTCAAAAATTGTCTCAATTGCGCTAATAGAATTTTTTCATCACTATGGAGTAATTGCTAAAATTAAATGGCCTAATGATATCTATGTTGGTAATGAAAAAATAGGAGGGATGTTGATTGAAAATGCTATTAGAGACGGTAAGGTTGTTAGTTCAATAGTGGGGATAGGCTTAAATATTAATCAACAAGAGTTTAATATAAACATACTCAACCCTACTTCATTAAAACTCCAAACAAATGATTCGTACAAACTTAAAGAAACCCTAAAGCAAGTTTTAAATTTTATCGATAGCCATTATTTAAAGTTTAAAACAACAAATGTTGATATAGAAGAACTGTATTTAAAGTATTTATACCGATTTAATGAATTAAATGATTTTGAAATTGAAGGTAAAACAACTTCTGCTACCATAGTTGGAATCAATAAAACAGGTAAGCTACAAATAAAAGTTAATAATGAGATAAAATCTTTTGGTTTGAAGGAGGTTAAGTTTCTATTCTAAACCAGCTAAGCCATCTATATCCATACTTTTTATAATTTCTTTTAAAGCTTCAGTGCCTTCTTGATTGTCTCCATCAATAGTCAATAAAAATCGATCACCAATACCTAGGGCAATGTTGGCACGATAACTTTTTTTCTTAAATGACTCCCATCCATTAATATTATCTCCAAAAGAAATGCTCTGTGCAAATTCCTCACTTGTATCAATTTTAAAACCACTAGCCCACATAGTAGTGGCCATTGTATACATGTTGTATGCAGCATTATAATCTAATAAAGTTATATCAATACGATTACCATCCTTATTTTTAAATTCAATTTCTGCAGAAGAATAAGACATTCCCTGCATATCCATTGAAGCGCCTTTAGGTTCCCCATTAATCTGATAGCCTTCAATTGATTCCGGTAAGTACTTTAATAATTCTTCATAATGAATAGCTTTAGCATCTTTTCTATTCTTCATTTTCTCCTCCATCTTCTCAGCATTTTCAGCCATATTCTTACCCATTTTCATTAGAGCTCCCAAAGGATTTTTTTCAACATCTATATTCTCTAACTCTTTCTCTTTGGTTTCTTCACCACCACAAGAGACTAAAAATAAAGGAAGTATAAAAAGTAGAGCTATTTTTTTCATAATTAAAGTTTTTCCAAATTTAGGAAAATAAAAAAACCGCACTATTCTTATAGTGCGGTTTTTTAAATATCAATTAGAACTATTGAATAATCAATCTTTCTGTAATTGAAGAAGTATTGTTAGTTACTTTAACAAAGTAAACACCTTTTGATTTAAAGTTGTTTTCAGACAACTGTAATTTATGAGTTGATTTATTTAAAAGATTTTGAGTGTAAATAACTTCACCTAAAACATTATAGATTTCAATTCTATTAGTGTTTTCTCCATTAATGTTAATTGAAACATTTCCATTTGATGGGTTAGGGTATACACTAACTTGAATAGGATTGTTTAACTCATTGATACTAGTTGCAACTCCAGTAGAAGCTTGACCACCATTTGCCGCAGCACTAATTCCTGTGTAAATTTCTTTATTTGATGCATCATCATTAAGAATAAAAGCAACTACTTCTGCTTCAGCAATTGTAATTGGGTCAATAGCAGTAGATAAATCAAAAACGTATTGTTTTGTAACAAGACTTCCGCTTGTTGTAGCACCAGTTACAGGATCTCCCCACTGTTGACTAGTTACATTCTCTCTAAAAGTATGCTTATATACATAAGGATTTGATGCGTTTGCACTACTACCAGCTTGATATACTGAAGTTATGTTATCTTCAGTAATCATAACATTGATGTTGTTGTTAGCTGTAACCGTAGAAGTATAGAAAACTTCAACATCAATAGTAAGAGTTTGAGCAGAAGAATTGTATGTTGACTTAACTCCAATATTCATAGGAGCAGACTCTGCTATTGTAGAAGTAGCCATGCCTGACCATGCAGTTCTAGATTGAAGAATATCCCCACCATTTAATTTTCTGTTAACAAAAGCAGAAGGCATAAATCTTGATCCGCTATTAGGAGAACAATAAGATCCTGTATAGAATGCATTAGCAAATGGTCTTCTAAAATCTGTTGCACCATTTACTGGTGTAGTATAACTTGAATTACTAGGTCCATAGGCAATTATGTGAACTAAGCCAGGGTTACTAGCTGATATATTACTAGCTTCAGTATGTCCCGCAGGGCAGTTACTACAAGAAGTACCTGTAAATTCTTCAAGAACAGCATGCTTGTTTCCAGCACCTGTGTTCACGATAGTCTGTGCGTTAATTGAAAATGCCATCCCTAAAAGGCCAGCAAAAAATAAAGTAGTTTTTTTCATAAGGTTATAGTTTAAAGTTTATAGTATAAAAATAGAGTTTATACTTATAGATTAAAACGTTATGATGGAAAAATGGTTGCCTAGTATTTTTTATTATTGGATTCGTAAGTGGATGGGATAATGTTTAGGCGTATTTTTCGGATAACTTTAAAACAAGTTTGTTGAAAAAACTTGTTAATGGTTTTTCCAACATCATTTTCATAAAAGGATTAATTTCTCCATCAAATTCTAGATGAGCTAAACATTTATTGTTTTCAAATTCTATTATGAATAAGTTTAAAGTGAATTTAAAAGGTGTTTTACCAAAGGAGTCTAAATAGATTAAAGAATTTGGGGTAGAAGCAACACGTTTTAGCTCAATAGTACCCATGTTTTTAACTTTAGAGGAACAAGACTCAGAAGTAGCATCCCATTTTTCAATCTTTTCTTCTGGGAATAATTCTTTAAAATTATTCATGTCCATTAAGAAATTATAAACCTCTTCTTGAGTAGAGTTTATTAATTGTGGAGGAGTATCAATTTTCACAGTGTATATTATTTAATTATTGATGATGGCTCCCATTTATGAGGAGCCTTTCTCCACTCTGTTAATGAATCAACATCATTTTCAGATATATAATTTGTGTCTACAGCAACATTTATAAGAGAATGATAATCACTTAAAGTAATAAGCTTACAATTATTTTCTTTAAAATTATTTTGAGCTAGTTCAAAGTCATAAGTAAAAATTGCAACCATACCCAAAACATTACATTCATTAGCTCTTAATGCATCAACAGCTTTTAGGCTACTTCCTCCGGTTGAAATTAAATCCTCAACAACAACAACATTTTGATCTTTATAAATATCTCCTTCAATCAAATTTTGCATACCATGACCTTTGGTAGATGATCGAATGTAAGCAAATGGTAATCCCATTGCTTCGGCAACTAAAGCTCCATGAGCTATACCACCAGTTGCCACACCAGCTATTACTTCTGCATTTGGAAAATGCTCATTAATGGCTTCAACAAATTGTTGACGAATAAAAGTTCTTACTGGAGGGTAAGAAAGAGATTTTCGATTATCACAATATATTGGTGATTTCCAACCCGAAGCCCAGTTAAAAGGATTTGCAGGTTGTAATTTAATAGCTTTAATTTGTAAAAGTGATTCAGCTATTTTTGTGGCGGATTCTTCGTTTAAAATCATAGATGCAAATGTATAAAGTTTTTATAAATGAAAAGGTAATTTGTTTTACTAATAACGTAGAAATTTCTAAAGAATTTTCTGATGTATTAGTTTTAAATTTTTTCCAGATTGAACTTACTCCATTCTTACTTGAAATACTTGAAGACAAGTCTAGAACAAAAGTTGTTGTAGTTAATGTGCCTAAATTTGAGGAAGCTTTCACACTTTTTAAATCGTATTTTAAATTAATAATAGCTGCGGGTGGTTTAGTGTCTAATAATGAAGAAAAAAAACTTTTTATTTATCGTTTAGGTAAATGGGATTTGCCTAAAGGAAAGGTGGAAGAAAATGAAGAAGTAAATGAGGCAGCAGTAAGAGAAGTAGAAGAGGAGTGTGGTATAAATGGTATAGAAATTCAAAATCAATTACCAGACACTTACCATATTTATACACATAAAGATAGGTTAGTATTAAAACAAACTTTTTGGTTTGCGATGACTAGTGAATATTCTGGAGAGCTAGTACCTCAGACTGAAGAAAATATTACTGATGTGCAATGGTTGAATGACGATGAAATTGAATCAAAAGCACTTACAAATACCTATAATTCAATTAAAGAATTATTAAAATCTATTAATTAGTCATATCATAGAATATCTTTTCTATGTTAAGTTCTGTAGCTCTTTCTGCCGTTCCTCCTGGGCGAGCAGCTGGAAATTGATAGACTATTAATCTATTATCTAACAATACATAAGTAGGAAAGGTTCTGATGTTGTAGTTTTCTAATAATTTAGAGTTGTTTTCCAAATGTAAAAAGTTCCATTTATAACTTTCGTTTTTTGATAGGAAAGATGTCATTTTTTCATAGTCATTATCCGAACAAATACTTATAAAATGAATTTTGTTTTTATATTCCTTATAAAGGGATAGCATAATTTTCATTTCTTTTTGACTAGGAATACTCCATGTTGTCCAAAAATTAATGTAAACGGGTTTTCCTTTAAATTGACTCAAAGAAATTAATTCTCCTTTTTGATTTTTTAATTCAAATTCAGGAGCCTTACTACCTAAACCAAACTTTTTAGCAGTAATCTTATTAATAACATTTGAGACTATAATTTTTTGTTGCTGGTATTTTGTAGAAGATTCTACTTCTTTCAAAATTTTTATAACATTTGTTTTTTTGTAGTACTCATCTTTACTTATTGATTGTAATCCACTAATTAAGAACAAAGATTTAAATTCTTTGTCCTGTAAAAAAGGATATTTATTAAGTGAGGCATTTAGTGCTGATAAGGAGTTTGTTTCATTTATAGCTTTTGTTATATCCATTCCTTTTACGTTAAGAGATAAATCCTTCAATTCACCCTTGAAAAAGTCTTTAAAAAAACTCATGTATTCGGGATTGTTATATAGTATTGGCTTATTATCAAGGTATTCAATATATAGGTTGGCTTTAATATTTTTAACTTTTTTTGCAATAGAAGCAGTATAGGATACATCTAATGCTTTTTCAGTGTTAGCAATACTGTATTTCACATAGTTTTTTATAAAACTAGAATTTAAGGCTGCTGCTTCTTTAAGTGTTTTCGATTTGAATTCTTTTAGTTTTGGAGCAATTGAATTATCTCTTTTTTTCAATAGAATAGTATTGTCATCTATAAACTGATCAAAGCTATCATTGAATTTTTTAATTTGTTGGTTTAGCTCATTTGGGGCTGGAAAATTAAAATACAATGATAATTTTTTATCATAGATACGTTGTTTATTTGCATCAGGGTTGTATGAAAGGTTAATATTGTAAACTTTTCCTGGTTCTGTAAAAAACCAAGTTGTTTTATCTTCAATTTTTAAGATAAGTTTTTCAATTTTTTCTGAATCATATTCAAAAGTATAACTGCCATTTTCTTTTATGGTTGTATATCCTATTGATTTTTTTTCATTACTAATATAGTCTGCATAAACACTAAAAGAAATTTCTTTTCCAGCAAAAGATTTGGCAGCTCCTTTTACAACCGTTTTACTTGAAAAAACAGAAAGAGAACATAATAAGAATATGATTACTGTATATTTTAATTTCATTAGTATTTATTTGATTAAATCTATAATGGGTAAAGGAATAAATTGTGAAATATCACCGCCATTCAACAATATATCACGAACAATTGTTGAATTTATTGCAGAAAAGGTAGGTAAGGTGGGAATAAAAAGTGTTTCAATATTGTTTTCCATTGCTTTGTTCATTTGCGCTATACCATTTTCATAGTTATAGTCAGTAACATTTCTAACTCCCCTAACAATGTAATTAGCATTTACAATTTTGCAAAAATCAATAGTTAGTCCACTATAAGTTGCAACTTCAATTTTAGGGTTGTTTTCAAACGTTTTAGTTATGAATTTTTGTCTTGTTTCGAGGTTAAAATGATACTTTTTTGTTGAGTTAATACCAATAGCTACAATAATTTTATCAAAAAGAGGGGAGGCTCTTTCTATTATATCTTGATGACCTTTAGTAATAGGATCAAATGAACCTGGAAAAACAGCTATTTTCATTTTAATAAATTTAATTTCAAAGTTACTTAATTATGACTTTTCTTTGATATGAAAACGATAAAGCAACCTTACTCTAAAAATTATACCATCATTAAATGTTGGATTTAGCACGGTCCTATTATCTCCAAATCTAAATGCAGAAAACCCAAAATCAGTTTTGTCATCATCAGCATAAGCTTTATAGCTTCTACCAATAGAGTAACCAACTTTGGTTTGAAGAATAAAACTCTTTTTTATATTAAACTGTAAATAGCCAAAAATCTCATTAGTTTTTTTTGCTATATAAGTATTGTATTGTGATAGATGGTAGCTTCTTACAATAGCAGAGAAATTAGTTCCAATATTCATCCAATTGGTTAGACTGTAATTTACATCAGCCCATATTGGCAAGGTGAAGTTAGCTTCAAATTTTTTGTTATCACTTTTATAATAAAAACCTAAAAGAGGAACTACAAAAGGGCCAAACAACTCCTTATTGTAATATAGTCCAGCATGATACTTGAATAATTCAGATTTTTTTATTTTATATAAAGCTAATCCTCCTAATTGAAAATCTTTACCTCCTATTCTTTTGAAATCTGATGCTAATTTTGGAAGAAGCATGTAGGTGCCACTGACTTTATTAGAGTGATTTGCTTGATAACCTAATTTTAGTGCAATTGAAGAAAGATTATAAGATTTAGTAAGAGGATCAAGCTTTAAGTTTATTTGCTCAGCTGCAATACCAGTAATAAAAACATTTTCATTTTTCAAAACTATTGGTAACGTAATATCAGTACCAAATTCAACTACATCTGTTTTTCCTCCAATGCTGTCAAAACTATTTGCAGGGCTAATTGCATAGTGATTCTTAATCAAATCAACATAATCTTGAGCAGAAGAACTACTCGAAATAAAAATCAATAATATTATTAGTTGAAATATTTTCATTTAAGCCAATTCGAAAACTGTAATTTCAGGCAATATACCAACTCTTCCGGGATAACCAATAAAACCTAGGCCTCGGTTAACATATATTTGCTGATTCTTTTTTTGATATAACCCAGCCCATTGAGAGTACATATATTGAGAAGGACTCCATTTAAATCCTGGGATTTCAATTCCAAATTGCATTCCATGGGTGTGACCTGAAAAAGTAGCAGCAATATCTGTATGATTAGGTAAAACTTGAGCTTCCCAATGCGAAGGGTCGTGGGATAAAAGTAGTTTGATATCAGAATCTAAACAGCCATTTTTTGCTTTATCAATATCGCCATATTTTTGAAACCTTCCTTTATCCCCCCAATTTTCGACACCTAAAATAGCAAGCCTGTCATCATTTTTTTCAATGACATGATTATCATTTAACAATAAATTCCACCCCATTTTTTTATGAATTTTTTGCATTAATGTATAATTATGCTTTTTACCTTCCACATCTTCTTTTTGGTAAAAATAATCGCCATAATCATGATTTCCTAAAATTGAAAAAACTCCATGAGTTGCTTTTAATTGTCCTAAAACATCAATAAAAGGAAGTGCTTCTTCACTGATTTCATTAACCAAATCACCTGTAAAAAAAATAAGGTCAGGTTTTTCATTGTTTACTAATTCTACCACTTCTTTTAAAGGGTTGTCTGTAATAAAACTACCAGAATGAATATCAGATAACTGTACAATTTTTAGGTCTTTGAACGAGTTTGGAAGGTTAGTTATTTTTAATTTTTGTCGATGAATTGTGTAATCGAAAGCAGATTTTAATACACCGTACATCATTGTTCCAAAAGGAATTGCTGCGGTAACGAATGCCGCTTTTTTAAGGAATTCAGCTCTGCTTATAGCATTATTACTTTTTGTAGGTTCTACTTTTCTATAAATGGTTTTATTTATTAAAAATAATACGCTTCTAAAGAAGTCATAAAGCAGTAAAAATACAGACCCTGCTATTTTGCATAGAGTAACAATAAATATAAACCCCATTAAATAAGTTCTTGCAAACTTTGGTGGAGCAACTTTTATGATGAAATAATAAGAAGCTATCATTAAAAAAATAAGAACTAATGCAGTAATGCTCCAATAGATGTATTTAGCTAACTTTTTAGAAGTCTCTTTTTTGTTTCTAAATAAATACTTAACTGCTCTATAGAAATATACATCCATTAGTAGAACAATAACTGTAAAAACAAGCATAAAGGTTAAATACATTATTCTTCTATCTTTTTAGGTGTATTAAAATATGTAGCAAAAAACAAACTGTTAAAAAATG
>JARGOE010000046.1:10582-22298 GCA_029210015.1 Vicingaceae bacterium | reverse complement strand
GTACAGTTCAAACTAATATATTGAACATCTCTTCTTGTTTCACCAATTTTAACACTATTTCTAAATTCTTCAACTCTAATAGCAAATGTAAAGAAACCTGTTTGTGCAGGTTGAGCTGTTATTAATCCAGTAGTTGCATTAATATTCATTGGAAAAGGACCGCCTATTATATCAGCAATATTAAATGTTCCAGCCCAATTTAATCCTGGGTAAAATGGGTATGCACCATTTCCAGCAAAAGTACCATTTGCAGCGGTCCAAGTATCTAAAGGTTGAACAAGTGAGTATACTAATGAATCTCCATCAGCATCCATAATAGGGTAAGAGAATTGTTTTGGTCCAGAAATACAGAAATATGCATCGTTAGGGTAATCACCAAAATCTGGCGAAGAGTTTTGTCCTAAAGCAGGATCAGGGATCATAGCAAACCAATTCATGGTTCCTCCATTTTGAACATTTATAGCTAAAGAATTCCGAGCATTTATTTGTCCTTGAATATAATATCCGTTAGAATTATCTGGTAGGAATAAATCTACAGGAGATTCAAAGATACCTTCTTCAATTCGAACAATATTTGGATCAGGAGTGTAACAAGGATCACCAAGAGGAACTAAAGTGAAAGGATTAGTTTTGTTTAATACTTGGTTTGCAACTTGTGCGTGAGTAACTGCGTCATAAACTCCTATTGTGATTGAAGCAGGCATTGGGATTCCATTTACATCATCACGATAAGCTCTTAGTTTTATATGGTAATTTGCCCCACCAGTAGCAGTACTAACCCATTGAATGTGAAAATCTCCTCCAACAACGTGAGAAGCTTTAAAGAAAGGCAGTAATATGAATACTGCAATGATTAAAGATAACGTTTTTTTCATTTTATTATATTTTTTTTAATGATTTAAATTAAGATGTGAAAATAATCGAAAAGGTTGCATTAACCTATTTTATTTATAAAATAAATACCTAGTAAAATGATAGAGATACTTGCTAGGTGAAATACTGTTAGTATTTCACCTGCTAATACTCCCCACATAATTGCAAACACAGGTATAAGATAAGTTACACTAGAGGCAAATAAAGCAGTAGTCTTTTTAATGAGCAGGTTAAATAAAATTACAGAAATAGCAGTTCCAAAAATAGCTAATAAACCAATGTATATTAAGGCGTTAGTAGCTTGTGCGCTTGTCTTAGTTATTTCAACAAAGTCAGTATTCAATATGTATAAAATAGCTAAAGGTCCAATTGATAAAAACGCAAGAGAGGTAATTGCAATAGCTTTTATTTCTTTTAAATAGACCTTTATTATATTTACAGATAAGGCATAACAGATAGTAGCTAACAGTATAAGAAAAGAATAGCTGCTATTCGAGTTCTCAAGATTTAATCCATTAGTAGCGATTAAGCCTACTGCTCCAATTAAACCTATTGAAACTCCAATTAATTGAAACTTCTTAACTCTTTGTTTGAAAAGTATAGCTCCAACTAGTAATGCGAATATTGGTACCAATGAATTAAGCATACCACTTAAAGAACTAGATATTTCAGTTTGAGCTAGTGTAAACAAAAAAGCTGGAATTCCGTTACCTAAAATACCTGTTGCAATTAGATATTTCCAATATTTTTTTTCTATTTTATTTATTTGTTTAAAAGCAAATGGTAGAAGAAACAGAAAGGCAATACTAATTCTGAGTGCAGCTACAAGGGTGTGACTATAAACTTCTAGACCTTTTTTCATAAGGATAAAAGAACTCCCCCAAATAAATGCAAGAAGGAAAAGGGTTAACCATTGAAGAACTTTATTGTCTAGATTTAATTTACTCATAGAGTATTTTGTGGCAAATGTAATTACATTTTTATGAGTTTATTTATTAATTTTGTTATGTTATTAATAAATATAGTATTATGAAATATTTACCAAATAAAATAGCTTTGATTGCATTGATGTCATCTTTGATCATTAGTGTTTCATCATGTTCTTCACCTGAGGAAGATGTTGTAATTGATAAAACTGAAATTAATACAGATAGGGTTGTTGTGGCAGATTATGCTATTGATGGGATGGTTTGTGCAATGGGATGTGCAAAAACAATTCAGGATGAATTATCATCAACAAATGGAGTTGCAAGTTGTGATGTTAATTATGAAGAAAAAACAGCTCATATTGAATTTGATGAAAGTCAATTAACAGAGTTAGAAATAATAGCTTTAATAGAAAGTTTAGCAGATGGAAAATATAAAGTAAGCAAAAAGGGTGCTAGTACTGAAGATGTTGAAGTTGAGGATTTAGAAGAAGCAGAGGATTCAGAAGGTTCAATTGTAGAGGTAAGCTTACCAAGTTTTGAAATGCCAAACTTGTTTGAATTGTTATTTAAACAAGTTTAATTAATTATTTAAATAGAACGGAAGCGATGTTAAAAACATCGCTTTTTTTATAGTAAAATGAAAGATAATCCAAATAAGTCTGTAATTAAATGGTTGTTGACAGGCTGTTTCTTGATTTTTTTAATGGTGGTTATTGGGGGAATTACAAGGCTTACGGAATCAGGTTTGTCGATGGTAGATTGGAATTTGTTTATGGGGTCAGTTCCACCATTAAGTGAGCAAGATTGGATTGAAACATTTAATCAGTATAAGCAATATCCAGAATATCAAAAAGTAAATTTCCATTTTTCATTAGAAGAATTTAAGGCTATTTTCTTTTGGGAATATTTACATCGCTTAATTGGGAGGTTAATAGGGATAGTTTTTATTGTTCCATTTGTCTTTTTCTTGATTAAGAAAAAACTTTCAAAATCATTAATTAAAGAGTGTTTAGTTATTCTTTTTATGGGTGCATTTCAGGGGTTTTTAGGGTGGTGGATGGTGAAGAGTGGCTTGATTGATAACCCTGATGTTAGTCATTATAGATTAGCAACCCATTTAATAACAGCATTCTTAACATTTGCATATACGTTTTGGGTAGCCCTTAAATTAATGTATAAAGATGAAAGAGAAGATGTTCCTTTTATGCGAAAAGTTTTGGTTGTACTATTGTTATTGGTTATTGTACAAATAATTTATGGAGCTTTTGTGGCAGGCTTAAATGCTGGTTTCGTAATGAATACATGGCCCAAAATGGGAGACCAATGGATTGCTGATTCCGTAACTACTATGGAGCCATTCTTTTTGAATTTTGTAGATGGAATAGGAGGTGTTCAGTTTGTTCACCGTTATTTAGCTCTTTTAGTAGTTGGGTTAGTTTTGATATTATTATTAAGAGCTAATAAGTACAACTTAACTAAAAGGCAACAAAGTGGATTAAAAGGTTTGTTGGTTGTTGTATTTGTTCAGTTTTTATTAGGAATTTTCACTTTACTATATGCTGTTCCTATAGTTTTAGGAGTTGCACATCAAATTGGAGCATTTTTACTTTTAGGGGTAATTGTTTTTACTTTAAATAGTTTTAGAAAAGAGGCTTAGTATTTCCATTCAAAAGATTCTATTAATTGAATAATATCTTCTTTTACAAAATCTAAAACAGGTTGAATAGAGTCTTGGTTTGGGATGTTGTTGAAGTATAAAGAACCTCTAATGAAATGAGAGGTGCTATCAGTTAAATGAAATTGATATGCAGAAGCAGCATTACCTTCAATACTATAAATCAGACCAAAAACATTTTTGTTTGGTATATTGATGATTTTTTGATCTATATCATTTGCTTTGACAGTATGCTTAAAAGCTAAAGTTCTTGAGTCTTCTAGGTATTGATTAATGTTAGTGTCTACTGATTTGTAACTTAAATATACGCTTGCATTTAGATTGTTGAAATTTAAGTCAAACCAACAAGCCTCTTGGGGATTGTTAGCATCTGGTTTGACCTCTGTATATGTTGGTATTTTAAAAGAGAAAGGACAACTAGATTCAAATAGTTTGTATTCTTTTTTAGGTAATTCAATTCTAAAATACCCTTGAGGTTTAGGAGTGTATTCGTCACCTCCACAAGAAATAAGTGTAAATGAAGTTAACAGTATAAAAATTAAGCTAGTCTTCTTCATCTGTGGGTGGTGATTTTATTAGTTTTATTCTTTTAACTCTCCTTTTATCAGAAGCTTCAACAATAAACGTAAAACTTTTATAAATTATTTTTTCGTTTTTTAATGGAATTTTTCCAGCAATTTCAATAACTAAACCTGCTAATGTGTCTGTTTCTTTTTTAGCTTCATCAAAAACCGACTCATCTTCTAATTTTATAATTTTTACAATATCATTTATACCAGTCTTACCATCAAAAATATAGGTGTTTTCATCCAGTTTAGAGTAAGAAACATCTTCAGCATCGAATTCATCACTTATTTCACCAACAATTTCTTCTAAAACATCTTCTAAAGTAATAACGCCAGAAGTTCCACCATATTCATCAACTACTATAGCTAGATGAATTTTCTTTTCCTGAAACTCTTCTAGTAAATCGTCTAGTTTTTTATTTTCAGGAACAAAGAAAGGGGCTCTAATCAATTTATTCCAATCAAAAGATGATTCCTCACTGATGTGTGGTAGTAAATCTTTAACGTATAATAAGCCTGCAACCTGATCAAATGATTCTTGATATACAGGTATTCGTGAATGGCCACAATCTAAAATAATTTCTAAAACCTCTTTGAATGTTAGAGTTTTGTCAATAGCAACTACATCTACACGAGATTTCATTATTTGTTTTACACTTGTCTCACCAAACTTTACAATACCTTTTAAAATTCTGTGCTCATCTTTGTTCTCTGGGATATCTTCAGTTAAGTCAAGTGCCATTGAGAGTTCCTCAACAGAAACATCTAAGCCTTTACGCTTTACTTTTTTGTCAATTACTCCTGTTGACAGAATCAATAAAGAACTTACGGGTTTAAAAATGCTTTTTAATATTAGAAGTGGTCGAGACATTGTACTTGCTAACGATAGGGCATGTTTTGTTGCATAAACCTTAGGAATGACCTCTCCAAATAATAAAATGATAAATGTTATTACTACTACTTGAATGAAAAAATTTAAACCATCAGGGATTGAAGAGAAATCAAAAGCATTATTGATAGCATAGGTTGAAATTATAATAATAGCAACATTCACAAAATTGTTGGCAACTAATATTGTTGCTAATAACCTTTTTGGTGTGTCTAGGAGTTTTTTTACACTTTCGTGTTTTTTTGTATTAGAGCTATTTAGCACTTCCTTTTCGTTTGGATTTAGAGAAAAGAAAGCTACTTCAGACCCTGAAATTAAGGCTGATGATAATAGTAAGATTACTAATGATGCAAATGAAATGATGGTTTCAATACCAATATTATTAATAAAATTTGATAGTAAAATGGAATTGAATAAGGGGTTGGGGTCGTCCAATTTTTAAAAATTAAAATGGTAAATCATCAACTTCATCAGTTGAGTTTTCAATAGGTGGAGTATTAGTTGCTGGTTGAGGAGATTGTTTGCTATTACTGTTGTCATTTATAGCATTGTTCTCATCTTTTCTTCCTAACATTTGCAAATTGTCACCAACTATCTCGGTAGTGTAACGATTGTTGTCGTCTTTGTCTTGCCACTGGCGAGTTCTTAGTTTCCCCTCAATATAAACTTGCATTCCTTTCTTTAGATATTTTTCTGCAATTTCTGCTAAACCTCTCCAAAGTACAACATTATGCCATTCAGTGTTGGTTTTTCTCTCGCCAGAGTTACGATCCTTAAAAGTTTCTGATGTGGCAATAGAAAAATTAGCAACCGCAGTTCCACCTTCTAAATACCTAACTTCAGGGTCTTTACCTAAGTTTCCAACTAAAATAACTTTGTTTATTCCTGCCATTTGTTTATTACAATTATTTCTACCAAAAATAAGAAATTATAACATTGATTTAATATAATTTTCTATCAATTTAGGAACAGGGTAATTGTTAATTTCTTTTAGATTTATTTTTATAGCTTTTTCAATTAAATCTTTAGATATTTTATCACTAATAGTCCAAAAAGTAGCATATATTTTTTGATGACTTAAGATATGTTTAATCGGTTTTGACCTGTTCTCAATAGTTAGGTTAGGGGGGGACAAGATTTTCTTTAAATCACTTTCTTTTGAGATTTCAATTTCACTTTCTATTAGTGGAAAATCATATAAACCTTTCCAAATATCATTGTCAACTCTTTGGTTTAGATAAATAGATTTATTATTCTTGATAATCAAGTAGTTGAAGTATCTATTTTTTTGTTTTATTCTCTTTTCTTTTACAGGGAGGGTGTTAATTTGATTGTTCTTAAGGGCATAGCATTCTAACTTAAAAGGACATATTTCACAGTTTGGATTTTTAGGTGTGCATTGTAGCGCTCCAAACTCCATAATAGCTTGATTATAAATTGATGGATTTTTCTTGTCAATTAGTTCGGCAGCTATAGATTTAAATGTTTTTTTACCAATAGTAGAATCTATAGCTTCTTTAATACCATAAACACGACTTAAAACACGATAAACATTACCATCAATAACAGGGTGCGGTTGGTTAAAAGAAAAAGAGGAAATAGCAGCAGCAGTATATTCGCCAACCCCTTTTAAGGATAATATGTCTTTATATTTATTCGGGAAGACACCATTATAATGGCTGACTATATGTTTGGATGTAAAATGGAGATTCCTTGCTCTTGAATAATAACCTAATCCTTGCCAATACTTTAACACCTCATCTTCTGGAGCTTTAGAAAGGTGTTCGACTGTTGGGTAGTTGTCAATAAACTTATGAAAATATGCTAACCCTTGATCTACTCTGGTTTGTTGTAAAATGATTTCGGATAACCAAATTGTATAGGGGTCCTTCGTATTTCTCCAAGGTAACTCTCTTTTGTTTAGATTATACCACTCAATTAAGTCGATTGAAAACCTCATAATGCAAACTAATCGATATTTATTGGTTTTTCGGCTAAAATAAGATAATGTTTTTATTGGTTATTAATTAAAACTTGTATATTTGCCACCCTTAAAAAGATAATTAATTGAGATATAAATAGTTAAAAAGGTATTTTAAAATGACAAAGGCAGATATTGTAACGAAGATTTCAAACAAAACAGGAATAGAAAAGATAGCAGTACAAACGACTGTAGAGGAGTTTATGAAATCAGTGAGAAAGAGTTTAGAGGACGGTGAAAATGTATATTTAAGAGGATTTGGAAGTTTTGTGGTTAAGAAAAGAGCACAAAAAACAGGGAGAAACATTTCTAAGAATACAACTATTATTATACCAGAACATTTTATCCCTTCTTTTAAACCTGCAAAATCATTTGTAGATAAAGTAAAGAAAAACGTTAAATAAAAGAATTAAAAATATTATTAAAACATAAATCAAAAAGTTATGCCAAGCGGTAAGAAAAGAAAAAGACATAAAATGGCTACGCATAAGCGTAAAAAAAGATTAAGAAAAAACAGACACAAGAAGAAAAAATAATTTTTTTCTTGTAATAATATAGCATAGCTTCTTTTGGCGTTCTGCCGAGAGAAGCTTTTGTCTTTTCTGTCATATACTTTTACTTCCCGATGAACGGGTGATTGTGTTTTGGTATACAAAACCTTTAAAATGAGTGTAGAACTTGTTATTGATTCTTCACCAAATGAGGTTACTATTGCCATTCTCCAAAAAGGAAGACTTTTGGAGTTACACAAAGAAAAAAGCAATAATAACTTCTCTGTTGGAGATATTTACCTAGGCAAAATCAAAAAGATTATGCCAGGACTTAATGCAGCGTTCGTTAACGTAGGTTACGAAAAAGATGCATTCTTACATTACCTAGATTTAGGTCCTAAATTTAAATCGTTTGAGAAATATACTAAAGGTGTTGCTGGTGGTAAATTAAACTCATCAAGTTTAGATTTTAATTTTGAACCAGAAATTGATAAAACTGGTAAGATTGAAAAGACCTTAAAGTCTAACAATCAAATAATGGTTCAAATTGCTAAAGAACCTATATCTACAAAAGGTCCAAGATTAAGTTCTGAGATTTCTTTAGCAGGTCGTTATTTAGTATTAGTGCCATTTTCTGAGAAAGTGTCTATTTCTCAAAAAATTAAAAACTCTGATGAGAAAGATCGTTTAATCCGACTGATTAAAAGTATTAAACCTAAAGGCTTTGGTGTAATTGTTAGAACTGTAGCTCAAAACAAAAAAGTTGCCGATTTGCATGCAGATATGAGTGATCTAGTGGATAGATGGGAATTGTGTTTTGAAACATTAAAAAATGCTCATGCACCTAAAAAGTTACTCGGAGAACTAGATAGAACATCCGCTTTATTACGTGATATTTTAAATAAGGATTTTAGTAATATTCACGTAAACGATCAGGCTTTATATAATGAGATAAAAGTATACTTAAAATCTATTGCTCCAGATAAGGAAGATATTGTTAAGTATTTTAATGGTAATGTTTCAATTTTTCAAAACTTTGGAATTGATAAGCAAATTAAATCTGCATTCGGTAAAAATGTAACCCTTAAAACAGGTGTGTATTTAATAATAGAGCATACAGAAGCTATGCATGTAATTGATGTGAATAGTGGGCAAAGAGGGAAGAAAAAAGATAAGTCTCAAGAAGAGAATGCTTTAGAAGTTAATTTAGAAGCAGCAGAAGAAGTGGCTCGACAATTACGTTTGCGAGATATGGGAGGAATTATTGTTGTTGATTTTATTGATATGCGAGAAGCCGCTAATCGTAAACTTTTATATGAGAAAATGAAAGAGTTTATGAAAGATGATAGAGCAAAGCATAACATCCTTCAGCCTAGTAAGTTTGGTTTGGTTCAAATTACACGTCAACGTGTTAGACCAGAAATGGATATAAAAACATCAGAAAAGTGTCCATGTTGTGGTGGTAATGGAGAGGTTCATTCAACAATTTTATTAATTGACGAGATAGAGGGTAATTTAAAATATATCTCTAAGCAATTAAACCATACTAAGATCAGAATAAATGCTCATCCCTATGTAGAAGCTTTTTTGAATAAGAAGGTTGGTTTCTTTGGTTCACTTAGAAAAGATTGGCAGAAAAAATATGACTGCACAATTGAAGTGTTTCCAACAACTTCTCATGGCTTTTTAGAGTATTATTTTATTGATGAAAAAGGGGAGCATATCCATTTATAAACTATGATTAATAATGATGCAATAGGAGATGCGCTTCTTGCTTATTACAATCATAAGGATAAAACAGATATTGTTGTAAAATCTTCCATTACTGAAGATGATTTAATTCCTATTCATTATTTGTTTAGAGCATTTAATGAAATGCCTATCATTGAGCAAAAAGCTTTAGAGTGTTGCCTAGGTAATGTTTTAGATGTTGGAGCAGCCAGTGGTTGTCATAGTTTAATACTAAATGATAGAGGGCTTGATGTAAAAGCCATAGATATTTCTAAAGGAGCAGTAGAATTAATGAAGCTCCAGGGTATAAATGTCCAGCAGCTTAATTTTTATGATGAGAAAGAGCAATATGACACCTTACTTTTTTTAATGAATGGTGTAGGTATTGCAGGGACATTAAAGGGGTTGCCAATATTTTTAAATCATGCAAAATCATTGTTAAAACCTAACGGTCAAATTTTATTAGACTCTTCTGATATATCATATCTTTATGAGGAAGAGGATGGTTCTGTGTGGATGAATTTAAATTCTACTTACTACGGAGAAGTTACTTATCAAATGAAATATAAAAATTGTTTGACAGAGCCTTTTAATTGGTTGTTTGTTGATTATGAAAGTTTAGCCAAAACAGCTAAAGAATGTGGTTTGAACTGTGAATTGATTTACGAGGGGGAACATTATGACTACCTAGCTCGTTTAACATTAAAATAAAGAGTAAATCATACCTTTTTAGTGTAAGGAAAGACATTTATACTGCGATTAGTTTTTTACATTTGTTAAAATGAATTACAATTCTACCATAATAGCATTAGCTTGGCCCAATACCAAAGTGGTAAAAGAAGGGAAGTGGTATGATTATCCTATGCAATGGTTGGGTTTTATAAAAGATGGAAAGTATAATGCTGGGCATGCAGCATTTTTAATAGTTAATCATCAAAACAATCGAATAGAATACTTTGATTTTGGGAGATATCATACTCCTAATAAATATGGTAGGGTAAGAGATAGAGTAACTGATCCAGATATTGAAATAAAATTAAATGCCATTATTGAGGATGGAAAAATTGAAAACATACCAGAAATTTTATTAGAACGTTATTATAATAAAGCTTGCCATGGTGACGGAAAATTAACTGCGGCTATAGTAACTAATGTAGATTTTGATAAAGCTTACGCTAAAGTAAAACAATTACAAAGTTTAGAGGCAATTCCATATGGTCCTTTTGAATTAAAAGGTTCAACTTGCTCAAGGCTAGTTGTTCAGGTAGTTTATGAGTCTACTGATAACTGGTTAACTAAACTGTTTATAAAAGCGCCATATACTATTTCAGCAACACCTCGTTCTAATAAAAAAGTGTTAAACGATAAACCTTATTACTATGAGGTTAATAATGGTGTTGTTTCTAAGCATAAAAATAAATGGTATTGGTTAAAGAGGATATCAATATCAGGTAATTATCAATCTATTCCTCAAACAGCTTAATGTTGTCTATAGATACTTTAATAGCGCCCGAATTACCTAGTCATTTACCAAAACACTGTCAATGGTTATCTGGTCAAGGTGCAGGAGCTTGGTTTAGTTTAGATTTAACTGAAGTAGAAAACCAGTATCAAATCAAACGCTTTTCTGCTGAAGGAAATTTAGATTGTGATAGGATTTTTATAATAGAAGATAATGAAAATCAATTTGATATTTCAAAAAAATACAAATTTGCTCACATCTCTCATTGTGCAAAGTGCAATATTATTCAAGAAGGGAAAATGTTTGTTTTTAAGTGTTTAACCACTTAATGAAACGCTTTATTGGATTAGTTTCTTTAGGTTCAATAACTTTAGGAATGTCTGAAGTAATTACTTCAACATCATCTTTTTTCTTTTTCTTAGCCTTTTTTGGAGTTGAAGCAACTTGGTTTTTGTAAAATTCCTTTTGACGTTTCTTCCTTTTTTCTTCAAGCTTTCTTTCTCTTTCTTGCTGAGCCTTTAATATTGCTTGCTTCTTTTTTTCTTCTTCAGCAGTTAAAGCATTGTTTTTTTCTTGAACTAGCATTGCTTGACGTTCTTCTTCAATCTTTCTTTGTTCAAGTGCTTTCTTTTTTCTTTCTAATTCTTCTTTCTTTTTAGCTTCTTTTTCTACCTCCTTTTGCTCACGCAAAGCTTTCTGTTCGTCTTTCTTTTTCTGATCTAGAAACTCTTGATCATAAACTACACCGTCAATTTCTACTTGAACTTCTTTTTTGTTAGGTAAGTCAATCTTCCCAATAATTTTAGGTTCAGTAACTGTAGCTTTTGGAGTTTCAATGTGTTCAGGTTCGGAAATTGGCTCGATAACTTCTTCAACAACTTCTACTTCTTGCTTAATTTCTTCTTTTACTTCAGTTGGTTTTTCTTCTACTTTTTCTTCTATAACAACTGGCTTAAAATGATTAGTAACCACATCAATTAAATCATCTTCAATTTTAGAATTGGGATGAGACTTAATAGTTATACCTTTTACAGTTTCTAAAAAAGAAACTATTTTATCTGTTTTAATTTCTAATTGACGTGCTAATTGACCTAATCTCATAATAAATTAACTTAAACT
>JARGOE010000046.1:5995-10482 GCA_029210015.1 Vicingaceae bacterium | reverse complement strand
CCGATAATAATTTACAAAAATAATAAGCTTCCATACTACTGGAAAAATAATATTATTTTATTAAAGACTTTTGTGAGTAATTATCAGAGGTATCTATCTATTAAAAATCAGTTAAAACCGGTAATTATAAATAGAAAATACTTATATCCTAAAGGTGGTAGCGCTCAATTAATTAATAAATTAGAAGCTGAATTAAAAAAGAATAACGCTGATATTAAGTTTGAAAGTAGAATAAAAAAAGTCATCAAAAAAAATGATGTTTGGGAACTACAATACTCTGATTCTTTACTCAATTTTGATGAAATAATAATCTCTTCTATGAGTATGATTAAAGAAATATCTTGTGATGGTCTTAATATTATTCCAAAGCATAAAGAATCAGTTTTTACTCATTTCCATTTAATTATAAAAGGTGAAATTCACAAGCCAATTTCATACATAAGGATAATGAATCACCAGTTTATTCATCGTATTAGTGATATTACCGAGTATTCAAATAGTAATAACCATGTTTTTTCTATAGGTGTTTTTAAAGATAAATTAGAAAATAAAAGTGATTTAGAAATTGCGACTTTAATTATTTCTTATTTGAAAAAGAAAAAGTTTGTATCTAAAACTGCTGAACTTGAAAAGTTTTTCGAAAACGATTATATTTCATACACAATTAATAAAAGTCAAAGAGAAAGTCTAGAGAACTTGGATGATTCATTAAAATTCTTAAAGTCTAACAACTTTACTTATGGAATAAGTGAAAATGTTGAAAGGTGGAGTAGTCTGATTTAATTAACAACTATAGCTGAATCTACATATAAATCTACATTTGGCCAATCTTGAGAATCTGTTATAACTGAAGTTAATTTAGGTACAACATTATATCCACTTATAATTTCTCCAAATACAGTGTGTTCACCATCTATATGAGCAGCTCCTTTATTGTTTTTATAATAATTTCTTTGAGTTTTATTGAATTTGTAATTATTTAAATCTTCATAATGATCTAATGATAAATCCCCATATTTTGTTCCTTCAACAAAATAAATTTCATCATTTTCAGATCTTTTATCTGGGTTATTTGTGTAGCTTCTTGCAGCACCAATAGCTCCTTTTTTATGAAAGTGGTGACGACTTATTTCATTAGGAATGGTATAAATACCCAAAGTATCTTGTATGCTTTTTTGTAGTTCATCATAAGAACCTCCACATTGTGCCATAAAGTTAGGAACTACCCTTGAAAATAAACATCCATTAAGGTAGCCGCTTTTTACCAATAAAATAAAATTAGCTCTGTGTAAGGGAGTATCTTGGTATAGTTTTACTCTTATTTTTCCTTTGGTTGTATATATATCGACTATACTTTCTGGGTTTGATTTACCATATTGAGTAAGACGTTCAACAACAGTTTTGTTTGTAATTGGTATAAATGAAGGAGGTAGTTTATTAATTTTTTTTGCGGTCTTTTCAGTAGCCTTTTTAGTAGGAGTTGTCTTTATATCTTTAATATTAGTTGGCGTTTCATTACAACCAAAAAGAATAAGAGAGGTTAATAAAATGAAAAACAATTTCATACCGAAATCTATATTAATTTCTTAATAAAAAAGCCCCACTAACGCGAGGCTTTTTTATTAAGAAAAATATTTTTATTTTGAACTAACTTCTATTTTAGTATGCGCAGTACCATCAGGAGCTACTATAATAGTTTTTATTAGTTTTCCTGTTTTTTCAAGCTCAGCTAATTTCGCGTCAGCATCACCATTTTTGTATATTTCAGTCTTTGTAGCATTGTTTTCATTCAAAACAATAGTAAGTGTCTTAATACCATTATCTTCGTTTAAAATAATGCTTTTAGTATTTGCATCTTGAGCAAATACATGAGTTGTTAAATTGAATGCTAAAAAACATCCTAATGTTAAAATTAATCGTTTCATCTTTTTTGATAAGTTTTTATATGTGCTAAAGTAAAAAATTAAATTAAAGTTTTAGGGAGCGTTTTAATTAAGTAATTAACAAGTAATTAAAAATTAAATTTAAATCCTATTGACATTAAGTCGTGATTAGATCCTTTTTGGTTGCTTAAGCCTGCATTAGAAATATGGACAATTCCTAAAGAGAGGGATAGGTAATTGGTAATAGGTTTACTTAATGAGACGTAATGATGGAGGTTGAAGCCACTATTTAAGTCAGGGGCTGATTCTTTTGTCGCCTCAATGTATGATGGACTTAATTGATATTCTATATAAAACTCATTAAATAATAACCAACTAAACTGAATTGCTAATCCAAAAGCATAACTTCCATTGTCTATTAAATGGAAAAGGGCAGACGAACGAATTAAGAATACACGATTGTTATATTCATTTGGTTCAGAAATAGTATCGGAAAAGTTTTTCCGATAATCTATTGCCATTTGAAATGGGAAATAAATTTGTCCAAATCCAGAAACTCCTTGGTTAAACAAGCCGTCAGTCTCTGGAGTTCTGCCTCTATAACCTCCAACGTTTAATCCTATTTTAGGATTAACAATCTCTAAACCAAATTTACCAACATTGTTTTGGGCATGAATTGAATTAGTCTTTAGAAATAGGCTAATAAATAATATAAATATAAAAGCTCTCATTAAATTCAAAATTATGGATTTAATGAGAGCTTTGAAATGAAATAATAAGTTTACTCAATCTCTTTTTTTATAACCACTCGTTTTTCAACCTTTAAATGTTTCTTACCATCTTTCCCCATAACCATGGTTTTTGTAGTACCACTTTTCTCTTTTTCAAGTTCAGCTAATTTAGCAACAGCTTTATCTCCTTTATAAACTTCTGTTTTTGTACTCGTGCCTTCAGTAGTTTTTATTGTTAATACTTTTTCACCGTTAACATCTTCTAAATTAACTTCTTTTTTAATCTCTTTAGAAGTTGCTGTTTGAGCAGAAGTACTATTACTTATTAATATTAATGATAATACAGTAATGATTAATGTCGCTTTTTTCATAATGTTTTAGTTTTAAATTATGATGTAAAATTAGTGAGTTGGTAATAAGCTATTAAACAACTTTTGTTAAATAACGTTAATAAAAGTTAATATAAAAATGGCCCGATGAATAGTCAATAATTACTTTTTTATTACTTTGAATAAAAGTCTTATTTTAATGAAAAGATAGTGATAGATTATCCACTTAAGTAAAGAATATCATAAGATTATTATAAAAAAATCTTTTAGAAGGCTTATATTTGCAAAAGATTTGATGATAAACATCAAAAATATAAAACTAAACCACTATTATTACTAATGGCAAAATCACAACAGAGCTTTAACAAGAAGGAGAAAGAAAAAAAAAGACTGAAGAAAAGACAAGATAAACTACTGAAAAAAGAAGAGCGTAAAGCAAACTCTGCGGGTGGTGATTTAGATAGTATGATGGCTTATGTTGATGAAAATGGGATGATCACTGATACTCCGCCAGATCCGAATAAAAAGAAAAAAGTAATTAAAGCTGAAAATATTGAAATAGGTATTCCAAAGAAAGAAGCGGCTGAAGAAGAGTCTCCATTTAGACAAGGGAAAGTAGATTATTTTGATAGTTCTAAAGGTTTTGGTTTTATTATAGATAGTGGAAATAACGAAAAGTATTTCTATCATATTAGTGGCTGTATAGATGAAATAGGAGAAGGAGATAAAGTTGCTTTTGAGTTAGAAAAAGGAATGAAGGGATTAAATGCTGTAAGAGTAAAAATAGCATAGACTTATTTATGAGTGCATATTAAGCTATCAGCCTTAGGTTGGTAGCTTTTTTGTTTATTATAATCTTACCTTTGTAAAAAATATTTTTAATGGACAACTTTAAAGAATTTAGGCTTAATAAACATCTTGCTAATGCAATTGATGACTTAAAGTTTGAAAAACCAACTCCAATACAATCAGAAGCTTTTAATGTTATTTTGGGAGGAAAAGATGTTGTAGGTATTTCTCAAACTGGAACGGGAAAGACTTTGGCTTTTATGTTGCCATTATTAGAGGAGTTAAAATTTTCTAAACAAATCAACCCAAGGATATTAGTTTTAGTTCCTACTAGAGAGCTAGTTTTGCAATTAGTTGAACGTATTGATGAATTTGCAAAGTATATGACTATTAGGGTTGTTGGAGTTTATGGTGGGGCTAACATTAATACTCAAAAACAAGCAGTAATGCAAGGAGCTGATATTGTTGTAGCAACACCAGGTAGATTGTATGATTTAGCTTTAAGTAGGGCTTTACAATTAAAAGCCATAAAAAAATTAGTAATAGATGAAGTTGATGTGATGCTAGATTTAGGATTTCAATTCCAAATCAATAATATTTTTGAATTATTACCTGAGCGCAGGCAAAACATAATGTTTTCTGCGACTATGACAGAAGAAGTTGATGCTTTAATTGATGACTTTTTTATTTCGCCACATAAAATCTCTATAGCGGTAAGTGGTACACCATTAGATAATATTAGTCAAGAGTGTTAT
>JARGOE010000046.1:1343-5895 GCA_029210015.1 Vicingaceae bacterium | reverse complement strand
CCAAGAGACACTAAAAACCACAATAGAAATATGAAAACCAATCAAGGTTCTGGAGGTTTTCATGAGAAAAAAGAAAAGAATAAAAAAACAAATCAAGGTGGTAAATACCGCAGGGAGTTGGCTAAAAAGTATAAAAAACCCAAAACTAGGGGTGATAAAAATGCTAACAGAAGAAAGAAATAGTTGTACTTGAAAAAAAATGGAGATATAGAAAATCAACCGAATAACCCGATACATGGAGTTAAACTGATTGATATGTTAAATTATTTGGTTCGACATTATGGTTGGAATGAATTGGGAGAGCTTATTAATATACGTTGTTTTAATTTTGATCCTTCAATTAACTCTAGTCTTAAATTTTTAAGAAGAACACCTTGGGCTAAAGAAAAAGTACAACAGCTCTATATTAAAACAGTGAGAGGTGAGTAAACGCGATTTGAAAATATATTTGCAAGAGCTCACTAAAGAACAGTTAGAGGAACAGGTATTAGATTTATATACTCGTTTTAAGCCTGTTAAAACCTATTACAACTTTGTTTTTAAGCCAAATGAAGAAAAACTTTTAGATGAAGCTAAATTCAAAATAGGGAAGGAGTATTTTCCTGTAAATGGTAGAAAACCAAAGGCAAGAAGATCTATAGCACAAAAAATCATTAAACATTTTATTCAATTGGGAGTTGAGCCTTTTGTTGTTGCTGATGTTATGCTTTTTAATATTGAAGTTGCTTTGCAATACAATGAAGATAAATTGATTAAACAAGAGGCTTTTTATAAGAGTATCTTAAGAAGTTTTGAAGATGCTGTTGATTTTATTAATGAGCATGGTATTATGGCTGATTTTACAACTAGAATTTCATCCCTTTTAAAAGGGGTTAAATCTCAAGAATGGTATAATTTTGAAGGTTTTGAAAGAAGTTTAAATAACTTTTAGTGGAAAATTATTTAGCAGAAATAGCAAAACTCACAAAATCTGATAAAGCGTATCAAATTGAACAAATACAATCGCTTTGGAGTGGTTACGGTAAAATTGTTAGAGTTGGTTTAAAAGGTGGGGCATTAAAATCGGTAATTGCTAAGCATACTGTTTTGCCCAATAATGTTAGTCATCCTAGAGGTTGGAATACAGATACTTCACATCAACGTAAAGTTAAATCATATCAAGTAGAAGTTAATTGGTATAAAAACTATAGTGATTATTGCAATGATGATTGTCGTGTTCCAAAATGTTATGGAGAAAAAACAGTTGGAGGGGAACAATTAATTGTTTTAGAAGATATGGATACCCTTGGGTATTTTGTAAGAAAATCTTACTTAACAATTGATGAAACAAAGCGTTGTTTAAAATGGTTAGCAAATTTTCATGCTAAATTTATGGGACAACAACCTGATGGATTATGGCAAGTTGGTACTTATTGGCATTTAGCTACTCGACCCGATGAATTGAAGGTTATGGGTAATTGTGAATTAAAAGAGAGCGCTGCTAAAATAGATAATTTATTGAACAGTTGTATATATAAAACACTAGTTCATGGAGATGCTAAGGTAGCTAATTTTTGTTTTAATGATGAGGAAAATAAGGTTGCGGCAGTAGATTTTCAATATGTTGGCAGAGGTTGTGGTATTAAGGATGTAGCCTATCTTTTAGGTAGCTGTTTAACAGATGTAGAGTGTCAAAATCATGAAGAAGAGTTGTTGCATTATTACTTTAATGAATTAGAAATAACTTTAAGCAAATACTTTAGTAAATTGAATATCAATGAGTTAAAGAATGAGTGGAGTTGTTTGTATGCTATTGCATGGGCAGATTTTATTCGTTTTATGATGGGGTGGATGCCAACTCATCATAAAGTAAATAATTACAGCGAAAAATTAGTAAAAAAAGCTTTAGCTAGTATTTGATAGCTAGGACGGTTACATCGTCAATTTGTTCATAATTTCCCTTCCACTTTTGGAATTCACCTTCTAAAAGCTCTTTTTGCTTAGACATCTCATTCTCACATATTTCAATCAAAAACTTTTTAAGGTTTAATGTTTTATATTTTTTACCTTTTTTTCCACCAAATTGATCCTGATAACCATCAGACAAACAGTATATTATATCTCCTTTTTTTAACTTAAAGGAAAAATTTGAAAATTTAAAGTTATGGTCTTTATCATCATTGCCAATAGCTTGTGAATCTCCTTTTAAAACAGTTAACTCGCCTTCTCTAATTATATAAATAGGATTTTTAGCACAAGCATAGTAAAGTTCATTATTTGTCTTATCTATTGCTCCCATAACTATATCCATACCATCCCTTATCAAATCTCTACTGTAGCCAAATGTATTACAGATACCTTTATTTAAATAGTCAAGAGCTTCTCCAGGGCTATTTATGCTATTATCTACTGCTCCCAAATTAAGATAATTAATTCCCAAGATACTAAGCAGTGCTCCAGGAACACCATGGCCAGTACAGTCTCCTAAAGCAAAAAGATTTAAGGCTTTGTTAGAAGCAGTAGTTACATTATATACCCAATAAAAGTCTCCACTTAAATTATCTTTAGGATAATAAATTGAAAATGAACTTGGGAAAATGCTTTCAAATCTTTCTTTCTCAGGTATAATAGATTCCTGAATTCGTTTAGCATATTGTATACTATCGTTTATTTCTTTATTGCGTTCTTCTACTTTGTTTTTTTGAATATTTACTAATGTATTTGCTTTCTTAACTTTTTTAATTAAGAAGACTAAAAAGGTTAGGAGTAATAAAACTAATGCAAGGGCAATACTAATAGTTTTTATAAATTGAGATTTTTTAGCGCTTGCTGTTTCCGCAATAGCTTTATCTTTTTCTAAGTTGCTTATCTGAAGCTGCTTCTTTTCATCTTCATACTTAAATTTAAGCTCTGTTACAGTTTTATTATTTGCCTCATTAATAACTGAATCGTTTAATTCATTGTATTTCCATAAATAGTTATAAGCTTTAGTTACATTTCTTTTTTCATATGCTTTTGCTAAAGATTTATAAATACCCGGCAAGTAAAAAAACTTGTTATTTTCAACACCTAAACGCTCAGCAATTTCAAGATTTTTTATTGCCTTATCATATTTGTTATATTCTAAATATAGTTTTCCAGCCTTTAAGAATGTTAAAATATTAAATTCAACATAGCTAATAGTATCTGCATATTTAAGTGCAGATTCAACTTTTTTAAGAACTTCTTCATCTTGGCCTTTCTTTTTGTAAATTTTTGCAAGACTTAAGTCAATTGATCCTAAAATAAATTTCAAGCGATCAATTTTGCTAAATATTTCCTTTGAAGTATTAAGGTTAATAATAGCAGAATCTAATTTTCCCTCTTGTATTTGATAGTCTGCAATTGTCATTAATATTTCGGCCAAAGGTGTTTTGTTTTCTAATTTTTTAGCAATCTCATAACATTTATAATAATATGTTTTAGCTAAATCTGAATTGTCTTGATTTATTAGCACGCCTGCAACTTCAAAATATGCACCATAGTGGGCTTTAGTATTTTCTTCAATAGTTGAAAGTACTCTTAATCTAGAAAGATGTGCAGAAAGAGTTGCAGAACGATTGTTCATGTTGCCGAAGCCATAAGCTTTCAATCTATAAAGGCTATCTAGAAGGAATATGGAATTAATTCTTGATGTATCTTTTTCTAAATACGCGACAATTTCCAGTGCTTTTTCAGGGTGTTTTGTTCTTAATTTCCATCCATCTATTATCAATATCCTTGCTCTTTGTTCAACAGATTCTACCTTACTTAATTTAGTTAATGTAGAGTCTTCAATATTAGCATAACATACTGAAAAGCAGAAAATAAATAATAATGCAAGGTATTGTTTTATCATATAAAAGCAAATATATGAATTACCAATAAACAGAGGATTAGAGTCTAAAATATTTACTATCCCTTAATATGAAAGTAGTTCGGATACTGCACCTTCAAATCTCCTTTTAGACAAATTATTAAGTGTTAACGTTTCAGAATTATTTTCTCCAATAGTAACTTCCTTATAACCTAATACTGCATTATCACCTTTAACAGAGTATGCCATTAGCAACACTTTTTCTCCTGTTGGGATATTTTCTGCCGTATAAACATCATTATGATTTGAAGATGTGTAACAAGGTAATACAGAGTTGATATCTCTAAAAACTATGCGTACTGAAACGGGTTCTTTAGAATCAACTTTAACCATTAAAGGGGATGTATTTGGTACATCATAAAAACGATCACAATTAATCCAACCTAATTTTCCGGCAGATAACTGATAAAATGTTTGATCTCCTTCGCTTTCAGAATATATTCCATCTCCCCACTCATCTTCATAAACTTCCACTTCTTCAACAGGGGAAGTAGTATTATCATTTAAGAATGCAGGTTCACTTTTATTCACTTCCCAATCGATAATCCCATCTTTAGTGTTGCCATAGTATGTAAACATATCATTGTGTAATGTGTTTGTTGGTAATTGAACAGTGTAGTTTGTGCCTTGAGCTAACCTTAACTCTTCTCCATTTAATGATGCCTTAATGTAAAAAGA
>JARGOE010000046.1:0-1243 GCA_029210015.1 Vicingaceae bacterium | reverse complement strand
AAATGGTTAAAAGTAATAGTGGTTTGTGTAGTTTTTTGGTTGAACCCTATAATGGAAATGCTTAAAGCAACATAAAGAAATAGCTGTTTCATACTGAGGTAGTTTAAGTAAGTAATGCCTTGAATTACTATCTATAACGACTTGAGGGAGTACTTATTGTGATTTTACCCTATTTTTAAAAAAAAGTTTATATTTGATTTTAAGAATAATTATTTATGCTACAAAAACTAAATAAAAAAGTTTGTTTTAATTTATTAATTCAGCTTACATTATTTATTTCATATTCTGTAGCGCATGGTCAAACCACAACCTTTAATTGTACAAATGCTTCGCAGACATATACTGTTCCTGCTGGTTTTACTTGTGTTGATGTTATTGTAGAGGGTGCTCAAGGAGGTGGGGTAAATGGTGGTTTAGGCGCCTTGGTTACTGGTCAACTTATGGTTACTCCTGGACAAGTTTTACAAGTTAATGTGGGGTGTAGATGTTCTGGATCAGGGACTAGTTTCAATGGTGGAGGTTCTGGTCAAAGTGCAACGAGTGCTGGAGACCCTTCTTTTTGTGGTGGTGGTGGCTCTGATATTAGAATAGCACCATATGGAACAGCTAATAGAATTGTTGTAGCTGGTGGAGGCGGTGGTACTGGTGGAGGTACTGAAGATGGATTAGGAGGTGATGGTGGTTGTGCAACCGGACTAGTAGGAGCGGCACCATTTGGTGTTGGTGGTGCTGGTGGTACTCAGTTGCTGGGTGGTGCTGGTGGACCTGCTTGGCAAGCGCCTGGTAATACTGGTTTTGATGGTAGCTTTTTTGTTGGTGGTGCTGGTGCTGTTGATCCTTGTAACAATAACGCGCCTGGTGGTGGGGGTGGCGGAGGTTACTACGGTGGTGGTGGTGGTGGAAGCGACTGTTGGGGAACTGCACCTTATGGAGGAGGAGGAGGAGGAGGAGGCTCCAGTCTAGTTCCTGCTGCCGGAACATGTACTGCAGGATCAAGGAGTGGTCAAGGTAGAGTTAGGATAACGCCTGTAGTTTGTACTTTGCCTATAGAATTGCTTAGCTTTACTGGTAAAAATATAGGGGCGAAAAACGAATTAGAATGGATTACATCTACTGAGATAAATAATGATTATTTTGTAGTTGAAGCTTCCTCAGATGGTTACTTTTTTCAAAGGATTGGAGAAGTTAATGGTGCAGGAAATTCTACAACAGAAAGAAGTTATCAATTTATAGATCATCATCC
>JARGOE010000045.1 GCA_029210015.1 Vicingaceae bacterium | reverse complement strand
TCTACTATTAAATAAGTCTATTGTTTCTTGCTCTATGATAATTGTTTTTTGATAAATATCTTCTCCTCGTTTTAATAAGTCTTCTGCGAAAGTTCTATCCTTGATATCTTTAGCATTTATTTTAACATTGAAATAAGCTCCTGTAACTGCAGTTTTAGCGCATAATATACCTACAGCAGAATCTGATAAAGAAGTTTGCATCCCATCGTTTAACATCGCTTTTGCAACCTCCATAGATTTGTAAGCTGTTTCCATTACTTTAAAAGGAACTGTAGTCGCATATTTAGTAGCTTCTTCAATTGCCTCAGCTCTTGCCGCTTTTTCTTCATCACTTCCTTTAGGCATTCTAAAACCATCTATGATTTTATTAAATGCATTAGTATCTTCATCAACTAATTGTAATAACGTGTTTTTATAAGTTTGTCCTTTTTCTGCCCATTGACTAAACTCTTTCCATCTACCATCCCATCCAGCTTTATGTCCTGATAAGTTTGCCACCATAGTTCCTAAAGCCACACCTAAAGTACCAACATAAGCAGCAATAGAACCACCACCTGGTGCCATAGATTCTCCGGCAGTTTCGTCAGCAAAATCTTTTAAATCAAAATCAATTAGTTTTTTGTTAGAATTATCTTCTAACATATATTCTATAATTTTTTCTTTGGGGTTAAAAGGTTTCAATTCATCAAGACCTAAAGATTTTACAGCAATTTTAATTTTTTCAGATTCAGAACAACCTAAAGAACGCTCTTGTTTTATTAAGTAATAATCAGCAGCATCTAACATTGCTTGCAAAGGAATTAAACCAATTAATTCTGACCCTGTAACTCTTAATCCTCTTGCTGTTGCAGCTTTATCTGTTTCATCAAAAGCAACATGCATTGATGTAATGTTAATGTTAGTTAAGTTGTATGAAATTTGTGCAATTCCATACTCATCAATAAACCAACCGATTCCTTTTACCGCTTTTAATTTTCCAGGAACACGAACTTGTTCTCCATTTTCATCTAGCACTTTTTTACCTGTAGGTGTTCCATCTTCGGTTTTACCTCTTCCAGCTTCTCTAATATCAAAAGCTATAGCATTTGCTCTTCTAGTAGAAGTAGTATTTAAATTGATATTGTATGCAATTAGAAAATCTCTAGCACTAACTGCTGAACAACCAGTAGTTCTTACTTTATCATTAAATTCAGCAGGACCAAAATCTGGTTTCCAGTTAGGATTACTTAATTTTTCTTTTAAGCCTTCATATTCTCCAGAACGGCAGTTAGCTAAATTTTTACGTTTATCTTCTTTTGCTGCGTTTTCGTAACAATATACTGGGATATTTAATTCATTACCAATTCGTTCAGCTAATTTATGAGCATAAGTAACCGTTTCTTCCATCGTAATTCCACTAATTGGAACCAAAGGACATACATCAGTAGCACCAAATCTTGGGTGCTCACCACTATGTTTACTCATATCAATTAACTCTGAGGCTTTTTTAATTAATAAAAACGCAGCATCAATTACATTTTGTGGTTCTCCTACAAATGTAATTACTGTTCTGTTGGTTGCTTTACCTGGATCAACATCTAATAACTTAACTCCTTCAATTGTTTCTACAACTTCCGAAATAGCTTTAATTTTAGCATCATCTCGTCCTTCACTGATGTTTGGTACACATTCTATTAATTGCTTGCTCATGGTTTAAATTTTAGTTGAACAAAGCTAATAATTTTTGTGAGTTGAAAACAAGAAAATAGGAGGTTAGAGTTTATTGTTTTTTAGAAAATGATACTCTATCAATAATTAATGAGGATTTACCTTTTTTAAGGGATTTGAAAATTAATATTGACGTTAGCATTACTATTTCCCTTATCAGCAAGCGTTAGAGGTATATCAAAATTACTATTCATATAATCACCACTTGAGAAGTTTAAGTCTCCATTGTTATCATAAATAGCATTTACATAATAATCTCCAGGGTGCATATAGTTAAAATTAAAGGTGGTTGAATTTTGTGCATTAACAAAGACATACCTTGAGCGATAATCTAGATTTGCAGGAATAAAGTTAATCCCATTAAATAAAGGTTGAGTAGTGATAATAATTAATATCTTTTTTGCTGCATTAACTGTACTTGGATTACTAACGGTTATGTTTATATCAGAGATTCCTAAGAAGGGTTGACTTTGCTCGGGATAAGGATCTGCTGCAGAAGAATAAAATACTGCTTCACTTAAATTATCAAAAGTTGGAGTGAAATCTCTCGTTAGTTTTTTCTGTGGATAATTAAAAAGTGTAATGACGTTTTGTGCAGATGTTGTGTCTCTTAAATTTGCAGTCCATTTCATGTGAATTACAGGTTCATTAAGGTTGTTGTATTGATTTGTATAGGTTGTCATAATTATACTATCCTGTTTAAATTTAACATTGGTATAAACTCTATTCCCACCAGAAACTGGATCTGAAAAGCGATAAAAAGATTCAGAGCTATTTTCAAAAATACTGTCAATTAGCATATAAGAGTTTCTTACATTTCCAGCAAAACCACCACCGTTTCTAAATGCAACTTTATATTTACAATCATGCTTTACAATAAAAAAGCTCATAAAAATATCATTAACAGAGTCTAACTCATTTTTAGCTGAAATTTGTGAAGCAGATATTGGCCTAAAATCAACTATCCATTCAGTAAAACTGCCTAATGGTGTAGGAGAAGTTACAGGGCCATTCCAAATACCAGGTAGTTTATCTAAAATATTATATCCTTGAACGTTTGATGAGCTATTTATTGAATTTAAATTACAAGTGCCATTATCATCTGTTTTAACAGTATCTTCAACTTCTTTATCTTTAGAACAAGAAAAATAAAGTAATGAAGCAATAAAAAGAATAAATATAGAAAAGATTGATTTTTTCATGAGGACCTGTTTTAGATTAAACAAATATAACTCTTTTAAAGAGTATATGTAATAGGCTTTAAAACTGGAAATAAATAAATGCCTGCAACTCAGAACTCATAGCTTGATAAACACTAAATACAGTTATCGCTGAAATGATTATCTTAACTGCTAATGGTAATTTAATAAAGGTTTCTCTGTACCAGTCTTTTACTTTAGTAGGTAACCAATGTATTACAAAGCCAATTAACATCATTGTAAACACATTACTGTAGGAGTATAAAACTTCACCAATTACTTCTGGACTAAAACTATTACCAATTTGTTCTATAATTTGCCAAGTTGTTTCCATAGTTTCAGCTCTAAACCAAATGCGTGTAAATGTAATGAAGTTAAAAGTGATAAATACTTTTAGTACAATTACTAAGAAGTTATTAAACTTCTCGTAAGGACTAATTTTTCTCCATAATTTATATACTACTAAACCTAGTCCGTTTAAACCACCCCAAATAACAAATTGCCAGCTTGCTCCATGCCATAAACCACCAATAAGCATAGTAATTAAAACATTGATATTGGTAATTAACCAAGCTCTAAAACGTTTCACAAAAATGGCTAATACAGAACATAAAAGTGCCAACCATATAAATCCGTAAAGCACTATCATTTTACCTGATAACATTACTATAAAAGCGACAATGAATGCTAAGGCAATCCAAGTACCAATACTTCCACCACGGTTACCACCCAATGGAATGTATAAATAATCCTTTAACCATGATGATAAGCTGATATGCCACCTCTTCCAAAACTCTCCAACATTTTTAGCTTTGTATGGAGAGTTAAAGTTGGTAGGTAGGCTAAAGCCCATTAAAAGTGCAACCCCAATCGCTATATCGGTATAACCAGAAAAATCAGCATATACTTGTAGTGAGTATCCATATAGTGCCATTAGGTTCTCAAATCCTGTAAACATAGTTGGATTATCGAATATTCTGTCAATAAAATTTACAGCAATGTAATCGCCAATAATTACTTTTTTAGTTAACCCTTTTAGTATCCAAAACAAAGCTAGGCCAAAGTTGTATTTGGTTAGATTGTATGGCTTGTATAACTGGGGAATAAAGTCTGCAGCTCTTACAATTGGTCCAGCTACTAGTTGTGGGAAGAAAGAGACATAAAAACCGAAATCTAAGATGTTGTTAACGGGTTTTATTTCTTTTCTATAAATATCTACAGAGTAACTAATTGTTTGGAAGGTATAGAATGAAATACCAACTGGAAGTAATATTTTATCTACTTCAAAATGACTATTAGAAAACTCGTTTGTCCATTGAGCAAAATGATTAAATACTTCGTGATTAGTATGGAAAAATGCGTTGAATGAGTCGGTAAAGAAGTAGGCATACTTAAAGTAACATAAAACAAACAAGTTGATGATTACACTTAGTGCAACCCAAATTTGTTTGCCTCGATCTTTCCTTGTTTTAAATATTTGTTTACCAATAATGTAGTCGGAGAGGGTAGAGAAGAGGAGTATACTTACAAATAAACCACTTGTTTTATAATAGAAAAATAAACTGGCAAAGAATAAGAATGCATTACGCAATCCTCTTTTTTTATGGACTATAGAATAAGCTAGTAGTACTACACCAAAAAATGCCCAGAAGAAAAATCCTGTAAACATTAGTGGCTCTGTATTGTTGTATATAAATACACTTTTTAGGTTTTCTACTCCAAAAAACCAAGCGAACCAATCTCCTATGTTAGTTATTTCATTCAATGCCTAATGTTTCAATTTCAGATAATGAGTTTAATTTATAATCCGCAATACAAAAACGATTATCATTTTTTGCTTCTTCATCAGGGATAGCAATTACTTTCATAATAGCGGCTTTACCAGCTAACACTCCATGAAATGAATCTTCTATCACTAAACAATCTATTGGCTTAACACCAAGTTCTTCTGCTGTTTTAATGAAAATTTCAGGGTGTGGTTTCCCAAAAGCTAAATTCTCAGCAGAGTTAACTACTTCAAAACTTCCTTTTAAGTGTAGTTTGGTTAAAACTGCATTTATTAAAGAAGTCGCAGAAGATGAGGCTAAAGCCACTTTATAACCTTTGTTTTTAAAGTATTGTATAGATTGGTTTACACCTTCCATTTCTAAACCTTTTTCTAGAATAAGCTCTGTTACTTTTTGTAATATATCTTGATCTACTTCTTCAATAGTTTTATTATCCCAAGGTTGTTCTTTATACCAGTATTCAACAACTTCAATTAGACGCATACCTTGAGTTACTCTACACTTATCCTGACTAAAATCAAATCCTACTTGATTAAAACAATGAATTAAAGCTTCTCGCCACAAAGGTTCAGAGTTAATAATTACTCCGTCCATATCGTATATTACTGCTTTACTCATTAACGTTACTCAGTTTTAAGTATTCATCATACTTTTTAATAATTGCAGAGAACATTAAATCTCCCATTAAGTTATAACCTTTTCCTGTTAAATGAATTTTATCTTTTTTAGCGTAACCATGATTAGCCCATGTTTTAATAGAACCTAAACCTCCCATAACATGATACATATCCCACATACCACCTTTATGTTTTTTAGCTAGTTTTATCATTGCTTCTCTGGCTTTTTCAACTCTTTTATTAGGATATCTTCGTTTATAATAACTATCATTATTAGTCACAAATAAGAAATCAGCATCTGGATTAACCGATTTAATCCATTCAATCAATTGATCGTAATTATCTTCATAACAAGCTGGGCAAAAATCAGGGTCATATGCATCATTAATTCCAATGCAAAATATAACTAAATCGGGAGGTATAGCTTTTAGGTGTTGGCTAAACATTTCACATCTTAAATAACTTCTTGTACTAGCTCCATTAACTCCAATAGAGTTGTAAACTATGCCAGGATCATCATTATCTAAACTAACCCCATAAAGATTAAATGATGAAGGAACAGTGTCTTCTCTGTAAATGTTAATAGTAAATGAATCAATATGGTGATCAAAAACAAACTCTGTATATCCAATTTCTTTATTTACTCTAATTAAAGAACATGTGTCAGTTGTAACTTCCATACAGTAATTTGTAGAATCTACATCATGAAAAATTTTAATGCTATTAAAGTCATAATATGGTGTGTCATCACCTCTAAAATAAAACCTTAAGTCGGCTGTACTATCTCTAGTTGTTGCAGTAATACCTGAAACGCCCCATTTTGAGTGATGTTTCATTACTGAATTTCTATAGCCTTCCCATTCAGCATCAGTTTTCATTCTGTAGTAATACGGATTGTTTGTATGAGCAACTCTATACGGAAACAAGAAACCTCTGCCGCCATTAAGGTTAGGGGAGAACTGTTGGAAGTTGGTTCTTACTTTATTTGACCATATATCAGCTTGAATATGAGAGCCACCAATCTGCATTACGTTTATTTTCCCTTCACCATTAAAAATTAGATTGTCTAGCTTTCCGAAAAAAGTATCAAAGTTGCTACTGTCATTATAAAAATGAATATAGCTAGAATCGGAAACAACAAAGTTGTGTTCTGGCATTAAATGGGGGTTATGTTGAGCCTTTAAACTTAACCCCATTATTAACAATATTGAAAAATTAATATATTTATTGAATACTGTCATTTATAACTTTCTCTGTTTTTTTAGGTTCAATTTTTTCTTCTTCTTTTGGTGCAGGTTTGTAGTTAGGGTTTTTATATAAATTGTATAAATCAAACAGCTTAGTGTTAAACTCTAAAGCCATCTTTTTAGCTCCTTTAGGGCTAAAATGAATATAATCTTTTGCAGCTAATGGAGGGTCAGCTTCTACCCATTTAGGCATAGAATTTTTACCTCCCATAACTTCATACATGTCCCAATATAAACAGCCTGAAGCTAAAGAAACCTCTTTCATAGCATCCCTAACATTTTCTAAATACGGGTAAGTAACATATTCCGTTTTTTCTTTAACAGACATATCAGAAGGTCCAATTACTATAATTGCAGCACCTGGATTTAATCGTTTCATAAAGTTAATTTGAGATTTAAACCAATTACCATAATCAACAGCTCCTTTTTCGTTTTTTAAATAAGGGATAGTATTTCCTCCAAACTGCATTATGATCAGGATAGGAGAGAGGCTAGCATACATATTACTTAATAAAGTAGAGTTTTGCTTGGTAAAAATGGTTCCTGAAGAGCCTCTTAAAGGAAGATTATCCATTACAACACCATTACTACCTTCTAAGGAAATACCATAAATGTCAGGGCTATCACCACCTTTAAATGTTAAAATAATTTCTTCTGGAGTTGTAGAAAAATTAGCTGTTAATGTTTGGTAAGGGGTATTTGGAGGAATAACTCCTGATTTAATTTCAATACCATCTGCAGTAATGCTATAATTTACATTTACATGAGAATTACTTAAAAACACACGCATATTCGTATGTGTTTTTGTTCTTCCATATGAAGCTCGAGGTTTTTTAATTTTTACCCAAGCTTCGTGTTGTATGCTATCAGGAATAATTGTGCTAGTGGGCATAGGAGCATATCTGCAAAAAGCCATTAAAGCTCCGTATTTTCTATGTGTAACAGTACTATCTCTTCTTCCAAACCCAGGGTAACGTTTCCAGTTCTCTGAATATTCGGTGTTCACACTCATTTTACGGGCTACTTGAATAATTGGAAATAAACCAACTCCATATCCTCCAAACTTTTTTTGTAGTTCATTTCTTAATAAAGAGGTAATTCTATCTGCTTCTATTTGAGAATCACCATAATGCATAATTCTTACTTTTTTGTTTTTAGCATTTTCTAATGCCTTAAAAAAAGTATTAATAGATGCTTGGCCTTTACTATTTATTTGAATGCTTTGTCGGAAAGCTTTTAGGGAGTCTAAACGATGTTGAATTAAAGCTGAATCTATTTGGCTAACAACTACAGTGGAATCGAATAATTCAGCTAAATCTTTCTCTAAATTAGCTAAACTGTCTTCTTCAATCTCAGGAACAAAAAAATCGTTAATGGTTGGAAACTGAATAGTAGATGATCCAATTTTAATCCCATCTTTTGGGAAAATAGCCATAATTCCTAGCAGAATTACAAATACAGCAACTAAGCTAATAAAGGTAACTATAGGAGCTACTTTATTTTCTTTTGGTTTTATGTTGTTTTCTTCTTCCACTAAGGTTTAGGAATTTTTAATATTTGACCTACATCTAAGTTTCCATCAATACCATTAAAATCCATAATGTTTTGTGCTGATATTCCAGAGTACTTTTTAGCAATTAACCAAAGGTTGTCCCCAGATTTAACGGTGTAATTAGAGTATTTACTTGAGTTGAAAGTTAAATTTGGTTTAGTTGTTTCTTTTGGCTCTACTTTGTTTTTTGTTTTCTGTTTTTGAGTTTTGTTTAGTGACTTCTTTCCATAGATCATTAGCCTCTGACCAACATTAATCCTTGTTCCATCTAAATTATTCCAAGATTGAATTTGAGAGACTCTAACATTATGTCTGTCAGCAATTAACCCCAAGACATCTCCAGATCGAACGGTGTATTCATATGGCTCTCCATCTTTTGGAATAACAATCGCAGGTGCTTTCGGTTCAGGCTTTAATAAAATTGAGTCTTGATAGAAATAGATACTATCTTTCATTTCAATAAACTTATTTTTTGTCCCTAATGGAAAATAAGCTACAAAGTTAGTCGGTAATGTTTCTTTAATAAGAGTAGGGTTCAAAAACAATAAGTCACTACTCTTTGTTTTAATGATGTCGTTAATAGCTTTAATTTTTAACTTCCTATCAATAGTAACTGTGTCAGCTATAATTTTAGGACTAAGCTGTACTACTCCATAAGAATCATAGTTGTAAACATAATTCATTGCAACAAATGCTTGAACAAAATCTTTTGTTGCTTCTGGCAAAAAAGCTGCTATCTCTTTATATGTTGAAGCATTATGCCTTTTAAATAGTTTGGTAACATTAACTACTCCAGAAGAGTACGCAGCTAATGTAAGCTCCCAATCATTATATTTCAAATACAAATCTTTAATGTATTTGATAGCTGCTTTAGTAGATTTTACAAAATCTTTTCGCTCATCAACATACTCTGTTATGTTTAAGCCATACTTTACAGCTTGTGGGTGGTTTAAATGCCAATAACCGTAGCCTCCATTACCATTATTACTAGTTTGATTAAAAGCAGAACATACAACAGGGATTAGTTTTAACTCTTTTGGTAAGTCGTTTTTAGATAATTCGGCATCTATTATAGGTTCATAATATTTTAATAGACTAAATAGAGTAGGGCACTTAGCTGTTTTTTGAGAGAAATAATGAATTAAGTATTCATTTTTAACTTTTCCATAGTGGGTAGGAAATGCTTCAGACAAGTTTTTTGAATCAAAAGAGAATAGTGAGTCTGTGGTATAAATTTCACCACCTTTATAATTGTTCCAATTTTTATCTGGTGAAATGGGAGATAAACTAATTAATTTTTTATTGTAAGTGTTAGTTTTTACTTGCTCAAATTCGTTAAGATAAACAGATTTAGTTTGTGCAATACTAAAACTGTAGCTACTGCAAATTATTGAAGTAAGTAAATATTTAAAAGTTGCTTTAATGTTTGAGTTCATTCAATATTTAACTGAATGTAAATATGCTTTATTCTATTTATAAATTAATAAAGTGTGAGCGCAGTTTATGAACAAACTTTTGTTGATGCGGTTATTTTACTTTCTAGGAGCAAAAGTTATTTTAAACACAGTGCCTTCATCTGGAAGTCTCTCTATGTCTCCATCTAATTGAGTGGTGAATATTTTAATTAATTCCATACCTAGAGAGCCTTCTTCTGCATCAAACATTTCTGGAGGCATACCAATTCCATTGTCTCCTACTATAAGAGTATATAAGTTAGTTTCTTCATTAAATAATAAATGAATAATTACTCTTCCTTTATCTCTATTTTTAAAAGCATATTTAAGAGTATTGGAAATTACTTCGTTTAATAATAGTCCTAATGGAATTAATGTATCTATTCCAAACTTTACTTTATCTATTTTAATATCAATAAAGATATCTGTATTGATGGCATAGGTTTCGATTAAATCATTTGTTAATGCCATTATATAATCTTGAAAATCAATTCTCGCTAAATCTCCTGTCTGATACATTTTCTCATGTATTAAAGCCATAGATCTAATTCGGTTTTTTGCTTCATCAAAAAGAGCAAGTGCAGCTTCATCTTTTGTATATCCAGATTGGATACTTAATAGGCTAATAATTACCTGCATGTTGTTTTTTACACGATGATGGATTTCCTTTAATAATATTTCTTTTTCATCACGTTGTGTTTCTATTAGCGAGGTTCTTTCTTTTACTTTAATTTCTAATTCTTTACTTATTTCACGTTGTCTTTTTTCTTTAAATGATGCTACTTTATATATTGTGTAAAATATAACAATTAGGAATAGAAGGATAGCCCACCATTCTTTCCACCAAGGAGAAGAAATTGAAAAAGAATAAGTCGCAGGCTCTTGATTCCAGACACCATCTTCATTTCTAGCAATTACCTTAAATATATAATCCCCATATGGGAGGTTGGAGTAGGTAGCGGAAGTTTTATTAGTTGTTTGATACCATTTGTCATCAAAATTTTCTAATTTAAATCTGTACTGAACCTCTTCCGGAAGGATAAGATTGATTGCAGAAAATTCAAATGTAAGATGGTTGTTGTCATATTCTAAAGATAAGTTTTTAGGTAGATTATTCCATGGGTATAGTTCTCTTGAATAACTTAACCAATCAACATCTTCAAAAAATAATTTTATATTATTTATGTGCGTTAATGGAGCAAATACGTTTGTTTTGTCTTCTGCTGGATTGTATTTTACCACACCTTTAACCGTCCCAATCCATAGATTATTATTGTGATCTTCGAAAATTGCACGGCTATTACATTCCACCCCTTTAAACCCCTGTTTAGATTTATAGTTTTTTATAGTGCTAATCTGACCATAACTATCAAAAGTAATTCTGTCAATCCCATTGTTTGTCCCAACCCATACGTGCCCATTTTTGTCAGCATGCAGTAAATAGATAACCCCTGAAGAAAGTCCATTTTCAATCCCAATAGATTTAAAATCTAATCCATCATACCTAACCACACATCTATCAGTTCCAAACCATAGGTGACCAAATTTATCTTCAGTAATACTACCAACATAATTATTACAAAACCCTTTTGCTCCAACATAACTATGAAACTTCTCATTGCTATACTTTACAACTCCCATTCCTGTACCTATCCATATATTTTCTTTACTATCCTGAAATAATGAATGTACATATTTATGAGTTTTGCCAGAAAAATTTTCGAAAGTTTTATAATTATACCTTGAAAGTCCACCACCACTTGTTCCTATCCATAAGTTATTATCATTATCTATAAGTAAAACCTTTATTTGATTTGAAGGTAAACCATCAGTTGTAGTATAAGTTTTGAAAGTTCCATTACTATATTTAGTAAGACCATTTGAGGTGGCAAACCAAATGTCACCTTTTTTATCTTTAACAGAAGACCGAACAGTGTTGCTTTTTAGTCCATTGCTTTTATCATAATGAATTGATTCCTCGTAATTGTATTTATAAATTCCTTCATCTCCAGTGGATATCCAGATGTTATTATCATTATCTTCAATAATGCTAAAAACACCATTATTGTTTAGCCCACTAACATCATTAAAATATGTAAAGGCTCTATTTCCATATTTTATTAATCCACCACCATTAGTTCCAATCCATATGTTACCAGATCTATCTTGGTAAAGTGATGAAATAGAATTTGTTGAGAGCCCGTTTTTCTTAGTCAGGTGGGTATATTCACCATTTGAGTAAATAATATAGATACCATTTTCAGAAGTAGCAATCCAATGTTCATTTTCTTTAGTTTCTAGAAGGTCAGTTACTTTAATATTTATTTTCCCTAAAGGTGTTTCAACAAACTCATAATTCTTTGCATCATCTACACTTCCTGACAAAAGCATTATTAAGCCTTTATCGGTTCCAATACAAAAATCACCTTTACTAGTTTGTTTTATAACCAAAACATTATTAGAAATTAGGCCATTTCTTTTATCAATGAATACTTTTTTGTCTTTAAAAAAAATAGTTATTCCACCGTTTGTTCCAATCCAAGTATTGCCATTATTATCTTCAGTAATACAATTAACCGTTTCACCATTTAAGTCATTATTTTCTTTAGTAAAATTTCTTATAGTCCCATTACTGTAAATTGACAAACCATTATCGTTACCAATCAATACCCTACCAGCTTTATCTGTAAAAATACAATTGTTACCATCGTTACTAAGTCCATCTTTGGTAGTATAATTTAAGAATTTCCTGCCATCATATTTTGTTGTTCCTCCCCAAGTTGTTGTAAACCATATATTCCCTTTTGTATCTTCACTGATATCGGTAACAATATCACCAGACATCCCATCTGCTTCTTTAAATTTAGTAAATGTTAATCCGTCAAATTTACAAGCACCTCCTCCTTGAGTTCCAATCCATAAATGACCTCTACTATCTTGAATAATACTATTTACTTGAGATTGAGATAAACCTTCTTCAACATTGTAATACTCAAAATTGTAAGTTTGAGTAAAACCAAAAGTGCTCAATACTAATAGTAGTAATGTGAAGTAGTATTTTAATGTGTTTTTAATAATAGCTTAATTTATTTGTTACAATAATAACCTAAAAGGCTTGATTAAAAAAATAATCATCCTCCAACTTTTTTGGTGTGTTTATATCCCATATCGATTAATAAATCAAATATTTTGTCTTTAAATTCACCTTGAACTAAAACCTCACCATTTTTAGAACTTCCGCCAACACCGCATTTACTTTTTAAGGTTTTTGATAAATCTTTCAAGTCGTCATCACTACCAACAAACCCAGTAATAAGCGTTACTGATTTTCCTTTACGTTGTTTACGATCAATCATCACCTTTAGATACTGTTCTTCTGGATTTAATGTTTCTAAATCCTCATCATCATCTTCGTAACTATAATTGGGATTTGTAGAGTAGACAATATTTTTCTTGCTTTTTTTTCTCATGGTACTATTATATTTAAAGATTTTGGGATTACTTTAATTTTTAATGTCTTATCCATTTTAATAGGCTCTCCATCTATATGAATATTACTTTGAGTATTAAATAGAGTGAATTTATTTGAGGTAAATTCTTCAGTAAATTTAAATTTATTTATTTGACCCCTTAGTAAGTAGTATAAAAAAATGGGTAAATAGATAATAGAGAACTTTTTTATAACAATTAACCTAATAAGTCCATCATCGATTTTAGATTTAGGGGATATAAGGATGTTGTTTCCATACTGCTTAGAATTTGAAAAAGTAACCAGAAACCCTTCTTTAATTATTTTATTTAAATTATTGTATTCTATATTGTAATTTACTGGTTTGTATTTCCAAAAACCAATAAGGGCAACTTTTACATATGTAAGAATGCCTCTTGTTGGTGCTTCATCAAATTTCCAACTAATAAATGCATCAAATCCAACTCCAGCTGTTCCTAAAAAATATTCATCATTAATTTTAACAGTGTCAATCTGTTTTACTTTACCCTTATTTATATGCTCTATAGCATTTTTTATATTCATTGAAATACCCAAGTCTCTAGCTAAGCCATTACCTGATCCAGCAGGAATAATTGCAAGTGTTGTATTTGTATTAATTAAAGACTTACCAACTTCATTTACAGAACCATCACCACCAACAGCAACTATAATATCAAAAATGCTAGAGTTTTTCTTAGAAATCTCAATAGCATGTTTTGCTTTTTTTGTGTACTCAATCTTACTTGTAAATTTATTATTATCAAGATGCTTATTAACCAATTTTTCGACTACCTTTTGCTTCCCAATTCCTGAGATAGGGTTAATAATGAATAGTATTTTTTTCTTGTCAGAAATGGAGAATTAGTTTTTAGATAACTGGTTGTTAATTATTCTATTATTGTATTGTTGAATAATTGCTTTTAATCGGGTCTCATACTTGTTTTTTATAATAGACTCACTTTGTGATAAGTTGTCAATCAAATCATCTTTTAAAAGAGAGTCTTTTTCGGTGTTGTAGAAATTTGTTGTTTTTTCTCCATCAAAGATTAAGAAATATTCATTAAAAGCCATTTGGTAAGTATTACTGATGTAATTAATAACTACTTTATCCTTCTCTTGAAAAGAGTTATTACCAAAGGCAATAATTGAGTTATCTCCAATAGTTAAAGAAAGTAATGTTGGAGTAATGTCAATTTGTTGAAAATACTCCTTGTTTTTACCTTTCAAATTACCTGTAGGATCATAAATTAAAATTGGAATAGCGAATCTATTAAGTTTGTTTTTATAGTATGCGCTTTCTGATAAGCTAGAATGGTCTGCTGTGAAAACAAAAATAGTATTATTGAACCATTGCATTTTTTTAGATTTTTCAAAAAATTGTTTTAGTGCATAATCTGCATAACCAATGGATTCATGAATATCTAAATTCCCTTTTGGGAATTGGTAAAGATGATTTTTTGGAATGGTGTAGGGGTGGTGAGAAGAGAGGGTAAATACTGTGCTAAAAAAAGGCTCTTTCTTATTGTTTAATTCGTTGGAAAAGTATTTTAGATAAGGCTCGTCAAAAATCCCCCATAAGCCATCATAATCTTTTTCTTTTAAGTTTTTAGGATATTCATCTAACCCATAATAACTGTCAATCCCAATAATTTTAGTAAAACCATTAAACCCCATAGTTCCATTTGCTCCACCATGGTAAAATGAAGTGTTGTAGCCATTTTGCTTTAAAATCTTAGGAAGTCCGTCTAATTCATTACTGGCATAGTTTGAAATAATATATGAAGAGCCCATTAGTTGTGGTAATCCAGCTAATATACTTGGTAATGATTCCATTGATCTTTGTCCATTTGCATAAGCATTTTCATATACGTAGCTTTCATTAATCAAAGAATCTAAAAATGGAGTATATCCTTTATTATTATTTAGTGAGCCAATATATTCTTTAGCAAAACTTTCTAAGATAATCAACACAACATTTTTTCCTTTAAATTGAGCTGAACCTTTAATTTCTTGTTCGGGGGTGTAAATGGTTACTAATTCATTTTCATTAAAGTACTCAATAGCTTCCACTTTGTCAGCAGACAAGGTTTTCATTATAGAGAAAGGAGTATTAAGTACTAGTGGTATATTCTGTGTTTCTGCGTATTGTCCTGCATTTATAATTGATAGTGGCTTGTACTGTAATCCGCCACGCATACCTAGTATTAAAAAGCCAATAAAGCATATAAAAATTGCAGAATGAATAAAGTAGTCTTTTTTTAAATACGGCTTAAATGTTACTACTAATTTACAAAATCTTTTATGTAAAAAAACAGCAATGTAAATCAATGCTGCACAAAAAACATAGGCATACCAAAAATCAATAATGTAGTGAGGAAGTAAAGTGAAAAAATCATCTCCTGTGCTTATCATCCCAAACAAATCGGCAGTTGTTCTTTTTAGAGTATATTCAAAATACCCTACATCAACCATGTTAAGAGTAATACCAATTACAATAGCGATGTAAAAAAAGATATTCAGTATTTTATGATACCTTTTTAAACTTCTAAAAGAAAAGGGGAGTAGTTGTAAAAATATAAGTGGAGTAAAAAGAAACGAAATAGCAACCATGTCGAATCTTAGACCATAAATAAATAAGTTAAAAGAAACATCACTAAAATTGTTGGCGTATACAAAGTAGAAGACAAATCTACAAAGGGTAAATAACAAAAAAGCAATTGCCAGTTTTTTAATTAAATTTTTAAGGTATACAATGTAATTGTTCATTAACTAATACTATTGTTTTTTAGGTTTTGAATAATCACAGCTATCACAATGATCTGATTTTTTAGTTCCTATAAAACGGTAAGCTAAATAAAATAGAGCTATTCCAGCTAATGAAAATACAATAATTTGCTGCATTTTTGTGATAAAAATTATTAACAATAAGGCTTAAATATTGTTATAAAATAAACAATATGAGCTTCAAAGTTACGCAAATTCAATTAACTTTGTTGGCATAAATACGCTAAGCTATAACAATGGAATTTAATCGCAGAAAATATACAAACGAGCAATTAATAGACCTTTATAAGGGCATCTTAAAACCAAGATTGATTGAAGAGAAAATGATGGTTTTACTTCGTCAAGGTAGAATTTCAAAATGGTTTTCAGGTATTGGTCAAGAAGCAATTTCTGTTGGAGCGACTATGGCACTTGATAAAGAAGAATACATATTGCCAATGCATAGGAATTTAGGGGTTTTTACATCAAGAGAGATTCCTCTTAACCGATTGTTTGGCCAGTTTCAGGGAAAGATGAGTGGTTTTACTAAGGGGAGAGACCGTTCGTTTCATTTTGGAACTCAAGACTATAATGTTGTTGGTATGATTTCTCATTTAGGACCTCAAATGGGAGTTGCAGATGGTATAGCTCTTGGTAACTTATTGCAAAACAAAGAGAGGGCAACACTTGTGTTTAGTGGTGACGGAGGTGCTAGTGAAGGTGATTTCCATGAATCAATTAATACTGCAGCAGTTTGGCAGTTACCAGTTATATTTTTAGTAGAGAACAATGGTTATGGATTATCTACTCCTTCTAACGAACAGTTTGTATTTAAAAATTTTGTTGATAAAGGAATAGGCTATGGTATTGAGACTGAATTAATAGAAGGAAACAATATATTAGATGTTCATCATAAAATTAGTCAGATAGCTGAATCTATTAGAAAGAGACCAAGACCAGTTTTAGTAGAGTGTCTAACATTTAGAATGAGGGGGCATGAAGAAGCTTCTGGAACAAAATATGTACCTCAAGAGTTATTTGATGAATGGGGTAAAAAAGATCCTGTAGCTAATTATGAGAACTTCTTGTTGAAAGAAAAAGTAATTACTGAAATAGATATTGAAACAATTAAAGAAGCTATAAAAACTGAAATTTCAGACAGTTGGGAGCAAGCTTTTGAAGAAGAAATAATTGTCCCTGATTTAGAGACAGAATTAAGCGATGTTTATGCTCCATTTAGTTTTACCGAAACAACTCCAATCACTAATAATACAACAGAAAAACGATTAATAGATGCTATTTCTGACGGTTTAAGGCAGAGTATGGAAAGGTATTCTGAGTTGGTTTTAATGGGACAGGATATTGCTGAGTACGGAGGTGTATTTAAAATTACAGATGGATTTGTAGAACAATTTGGTAAAGGAAGGGTAAGAAATACTCCTTTGTGTGAATCTGCAATATTGGGCGCAGGGCTAGGGTTGGCTATTAATGGTCAAAAAGCAATGGTGGAGATGCAATTTGCTGATTTTGTAAGTGAGGGAATGACTCAGATATGTAACAACTTAGCCAAAATACATTATCGTTGGGGGCAAAATGCAGATGTCGTAGTTCGTATGCCTACCGGAGGAAATGTTGCTGCTGGACCTTTTCATTCTCAAAGCAATGAAAGTTGGTTTACTCAAGTTCCCGGATTAAAAGTGGTTTACCCTGCATTTCCAATTGATGCTAAAGGCCTTTTAACAGCTAGTATAGAAGATCCTAATCCTGTAATGTTTTTTGAGCATAAAGCTTTGTATAGAAGCTTTACAGATGAAGTGCCTGATGATTATTATACTTTAGAACTAGGTAAAGCAAAAATATTAGAAGAAGGTAGCGATATAACTATAATTACATATGGTATGGGAGTGCATTGGGCTATTGAAGCTCTTAAAAAGAACCCTGAAATTTCTGCAGATTTAGTTGATTTAAGAACTTTAGTTCCATTAGATACTGAAGCTATATTTAATTCTGTTAAGAAAACTAATCGTGTAATCATTCTTCATGAAGCGACTATGTTTAATGGTTTAGGAGGTGAAATAAGTGCTTTGGTTTCTGAAAATTGTTTTGAATATTTAGATGCGCCAATCAAAAGAGTTGCGAGTTTAGATTCTCCTGTTCCTTTTGTAGGTCAATTAGAAGAGCAATTTATGCCTAAGCATAGGTTTGAGGAAGAGTTAATAAAACTTGTAAACTTCTAACTTAAAGAAGCTAAAACATCATCCTTAGAAAAAGTGTTTGGATAAAATGAAAGTATTTTATCCAATACTTCATCCACCATTGTGTCGGGACATGAAGCTCCGCTTGTTAAAATTATTTTAGCTGGCTTTTGTCTCGGTAAATAGCCATTAGAAGTAAGACGCTTGTCGTTATGAAAATCATAATGATTAATTGCATTGTTATTTTCTATTTCGGCAACCGAATTAATAAAATATGTAGGCAGTATTTCTTCACATAACTCAACAATGTGAGAGGTGTTGGAGCTGTTGTAGCCTCCAATAACAATTGCTATATCAGCTTGTTCTTTTAATAAACCTATTGTAGCTTGTTGATTATCGTTGGTAGCATAACAAAGTGTATCTCTAGTATCAGCAAAGTGTTCTTTAATAGAAGTTTTACCATACTTTTTAGTCATGGTTTGCTTAAGGTAATCAGCTATTTCTTGAGTTTCTGTGGCTAACATGGTGGTTTGGTTTACCACTCCAATTTTTTGTAAATCCTTAGTAATGTCAAATCCTTCAGAATATCTTCCTTGAAAAATAGATTTAAAATCTTCTTCAGATTTCTCACCTAAAATAATTTGTTCGAGCAACTTGGTTTCATTAATATCTTTTATTACTATAGATCGAGCATTTTCATCACTATGAGAAAATGTAGCTCTTGTTTCTTCATGGTTGTGTTTTCCATGAATAATAATAGTATGGTCAGTATCTCCTAGTTTTTTAGATTGCTTCCAAACTCTCTCAACAAAAGGACAAGTAGTATTATATTTTTGAATTTCAATACCAATATTTGTTAATCTATTCTCAATATCTATAGTTGTTCCAAAAGCAGGAATAATAACAATATCATCTTTGGTAAGTTTATCCCAGTCAATAAATTGGTTTCCTTCGGTATCCATAATAAATCGGATACCTTTTTCTTCCAAATCTTTATTTACTAAAGGGTTGTGTATCATTTGACTTAACAAATAAATGTTCTTGTTTGGGTTTTCCTCAACAGCTTTATAGGCGATTTCTATAGCATTTTCTACACCATAACAAAATCCAAAATGACGAGCAATTAAAAACTGTACACTTCCAAAATCTAAAATGGTAGGAGAGAAGTCTTTTTTTCTAGGGTCAGTTTCCTTTCTAAGGTTCTTTATTGTTGAGATAAAAGAACTTCTGTAGTACGTTGGTATGTCAAATGTTTTCATAAAATCTATCACAAATTTATGCTTTGATTTTTGATATTATATTATCGTTTAACATTTATTCACTTAAATAGTATTAAAAAGCTGATATACTTTGCTTTGTAATGAAATAAACTTACTTTTGTCGCTCTTAAAAAATTAAGAAACTACATATTCAGCATGTAGCTAACAAACAAGCTCTCGTTAGTAGCTGACTTAGAACGAGATACAAATATTAAAAAATGGCAGAGAAAAAAGAAGACGCTGCAGCAAAAAAAACTCCAGCGAAAAAAGCCACTACAAAGAAAGCTGCACCTAAAGCAGCGGCAAAAAAAGAAGCTACTCCTAAAAAGGAAACAGCTAAAAAAACTACTACTAAACCAGCAGCTAAGAAAGCGGCTCCTAAAAAGGAAACGGCAAAAAAAGTTGAGCCTGTTGCAGAAGTAAAAGTAGAGGAAACTCCAAAAGCGGAAGCTAAAGCTCCTGTAAAAAAAGCAGCTCCTAAAAAGAAAGGTGAAATTAAGCCTTTAGCTGATTTTGATTGGGATAGAGTTGGAAAGTATGAAGATTCTTACTCTACTTCAGAAAAAGAAGAAATGGCTAAGGTTTATGATGAAACTTTAAAGTCTATTGCTCCTCAAGAAGTATTAGAAGGTACAGTAGTTGCAAAAACTAACAGAGATGTTGTTATTAATGTAGGTTACAAATCAGAAGCAGTTATTACTATTTCTGAATTTAGATATAACCCAGATTTAAAAGCAGGAGATAAAGTTGAAGTTTTTGTTGTAACACAAGAAGATAAAAACGGACAGTTAATCTTATCTCACAGTAAAGCAAGAGCTTTAAAAGCTTGGGATAAAGTAAATGAAGTTTTAGAAACTCAAGAAATTGTTAAAGGTTACGTTAAATGTAGAACTAAAGGTGGTTTAATTGTAGATGTATTCGGAATTGAAGCATTCTTACCTGGTTCTCAAATTGATGTGAAGCCAATTAGAGATTACGATGTTTACGTTGATAAAACAATGGAATTTAAAGTAGTTAAGATTAACAAAGAGTTTAAAAATATAGTTGTATCACACAAAGCATTAATTGAAGCTGAGTTAGAACAACAAAAAGCACAAATCATTTCTAAATTAGAAATCGGACAAGTATTAGAAGGTACTGTTAAAAACATTACTTCTTATGGTGTGTTTATCGATTTAGGTGGTGTAGATGGTTTAGTTCATATTACAGACTTATCCTGGGGCAGAATTAATCACCCAGAAGAATTCTTAGAATTAGATCAAAAATTAAATGTTGTAATCTTAGACTTTGATGATGATAAGAAACGTATTGCACTTGGTGTAAAACAATTACAAGATCATCCATGGGATAAATTAGATGACAAATTAGCTATTGGCGATAAAGTTAAAGGTAAAGTTGTTGTTGTTGCTGATTACGGTGCATTTATCGAAATTATTCCTGGTGTTGAAGGTTTAGTTCACGTATCTGAAATTACTTGGAGTAACCACTTAAAACCAGCTCAAGAATTCTTTAAAGTTGGTGAAGAGATAGAAGCTCAAATTTTAACATTAGATAGAGAAGAAAGAAAAATGAGTTTAGGTGTTAAGCAATTAACTCCAGACCCATGGGAAGATGTTGAAACTAAATATGCAATTGATTCTAAGCACAAAGGACAAGTAACTAACATTTCTGATTTTGGAGTATTTGTAGCTTTAGAAACTGGTGTTGATGGATTAATCCATATCTCTGATTTATCTTGGTCTAAGAAAGTTAACCATCCATCAGAAATCACTAAAGTTGGTGATAAGATAGAGGTTGTTATCTTAGAAATTGATAGAGAAAACAGAAGATTAAGTTTAGGGCATAAGCAATTAGAAGAAAATCCTTGGGATGTATTTGAATCAGTTTTTACTGATGGTTCTGTTCATGAAGGAACAGTTTCTGAAATTACAGCTAAAGGTTTAGTAATTGCTACTTTACAGTATGGTGTTGAAGGTATAATCAACAAGAAAAATGCTGAAAAAGAAGATGGTTCTACACTTAAGTTAGAAGATAAGGTTAACTTTAAAGTATTAGAGTTTAACAAAAACGCTAAGAAAATAGTATTATCTCATACTCAAACATTTAAAGAAGTAGAAGAAGATGCTAAAGCTCCACGTAAAGCGAAAGCGAAAAGCGGTGGTGGTAACTCAGCGGCAGTTAAAAAAGTAAACGATAACGTTGAAAAATCTACTTTAGGTGATTTAGATGCTTTATCATCTTTAAAAGCTGATCTTGAAAAAGGAGAGAAGAAGTAAGCAATTACTTTTCTAAATAAATTAAAAATCCCCTACATTGATGTAGGGGATTTTTTTTATGGGTAAATAGAATGTACATTCATAAATTATACTAAATTTGTGCTTTAATGAGCAAAAGCGATCGAATATTATTAGATTCTAAACAGTTTGATCTTACCATTAAAAGACTTTCACATCAACTTATTGAGAATTACAACGATTTTACTGATACTATAATAGTCGGTTTACAACCTCGTGGTATATTTTTGGCGAACAGAATTCAACAAGAGCTTAAAACTATTGATAGCAATTATGATGTACAAACAGGTGCATTAGATGCTACTTTTTATCGTGATGATTATAGAAGGCAAGGAGAGCCACTAGTTCCTAGTGAAACTGAAATGGATTTTGTGGTAGAAGATAAAAAAGTGATTTTGGTTGATGACGTATTGTTTACAGGAAGAACAATTCGTTCTGGCTTAGATGCAATGTTGTCTTTCGGTAGGCCAAGCAAAGTAGAGTTAATGGTTTTAATTAACAGAAGGTACGAAAGACACTTACCCATACAAGCAAACTACATAGGTAAAAATGTTCATTCTGTGGTTTCTGAACGTGTAAAGGTAAACTGGAAAGAAACAGAAGGAGAAGATGCAGTAATTTTATATACCCCAGAAAATGAGTAAGTTAAGTGTTGAGCATTTACTAGGAATTAAAAATCTTCAAGCTGAAGACATTAATTTAATTTTTAAAACTGCCGACCATTTTAAACAGGTTATTAATCGACCAATTAAAAAAGTTCCTTCATTACGAGACACCACTATAGCAAACTTATTTTTCGAAAACTCTACACGAACTAAACTTTCTTTTGAACTAGCTGAAAAAAGACTTTCTGCAGATATCGTCAACTTCTCATCTTCTAACTCATCTGTTACAAAAGGAGAAACTTTAATAGATACAGTAAATAACATTTTATCAATGAAGGTTGATATGGTGGTAATGCGTCATCCAAACCCTGGAGCTGCAGATTTTTTATCTAA
>JARGOE010000044.1 GCA_029210015.1 Vicingaceae bacterium | reverse complement strand
GGTTCAATAACAAAACTTAAGGCTTTTAGTATATCTTTTTCTTCAAAATTCATGATACAAATTTACTTATAAACTTAGTTCAATGATCGGATCCCAATAGACTTCTTTAAAATTAATTATAGTATCGTTTTTTACGGTTATTCCTTCTTGTATTAAAAGTTGTTCCATTGCTTCTGGTGGAGAAAAGTGCATTTTTCCTGTTAATTGTCCATTTCTGTTTACTACTCTGTGGGCAGGTATGTCAGGCATACTATGGGCATTATTCATTGCCCATCCTACCATTCTTGCACCTCGAGCTGCTCCTAAATATTTAGCAATTGCTCCATAAGAAGTAACCCTTCCTTTTGGAATTTCTCTACAGACTTGGTAAGTCAAGTCAAAAAAGTCTTTATTTTTTTCTGAGAGTTTCATTTATTTAATTGAAACTTCAAATAGTGAATACTATGTCCTTTTTCGGAAAACAATTTTTCATAAAAGGTCTTGATGGATAATATTTCTTGAGTTGTTGGATCTAATTTTTCAATAGCTTCGCCATAAAGGTTAAAAGTACTTTCTAATAAAATGAAACCACAACGTTCAATTTCCTCTAATGTATATCTAAAAAAACCTTCATGGTCGGTTTTAAGATGAATAATACCTCCTGGTTTTAAAAATTTACGGTAGCGTTCAATAAACATAGGAGAGGTTAAGCGTTTTCTTTCTAATCTATCTTTTGGCTGAGGGTCAGGAAAAGTAATCCAAATTTCATCTACTTCATTTTCTGCAAAACAAGAATCGATGTGATCGATACGAGTACGGAGAAAAAATACATTTTTCATTTTATCTTCTAAAGCAGTTTTAGCTCCTCTCCATATTCTATTTCCTTTAATATCTACACCAATAAAATTTTTATCAGGAAAGTGCTTCCCCATTCCAACAGAATATTCTCCTTTACCACACCCTAACTCTAAAACAATAGGGTTGTCGTTTTTCAAAACCTCTTTACTCCATTTCCCTTTTAGGATATAATCTTTTCTAAAAACTTCTTCTAATGATGGTTGAAAAACATTGTTAAACGAAGCCATTTCAGCCCATTTTTGAAGTTTCCCTTTTCCTTTAGTTGCCATAAAATAAATTTTCTCAAAAATAAAAAAAGCTCCTCATTGAGGAGCTTTAATTAATAAAATTTAAAATATTTATTGATGAATAATTTTATGAGATTCCTTATCACCATTATTTTTCACTATGCTTAGGTAGTATATCCCTTTAGCTTTAGGCAAATTAAAACTTTGTTTACTTAGCTTATTCCATATAACTGTATTCACAAGTTTTCCCTCTGCTGAAAATAGATTAATAGTTTTAATATTAATTAATCCCTCCATATAAACTGTCCCAGAATTAGGGTTAGGGAAAACTTTTAAATGATTGACTGAGATGTTTTTAATCCCTGTAGGGTTGTTTAAACTTGCAGAAGCCACTACAACAGGAACATGATCAGCACTATCATATAATACTTTAAATAAATCTATTTCAGTAGAGTTATGAGCAAACATTTCGTCAGTCCATTTTGGTGGCACAGGTTGGTAATATATAGTTGCTAAAACATTTAAAGTTCCTGTATATCCATTTAAATGTACATTATAGAATATACTATCTTTCCCAGTTCCTTCGGTCATCCCATTTTTATTGAAATTTGGATCTAGAGCAGCATTACCATAAACTTTTACAGTATCATAATTAGCATGTGTAGTTGTAAAACCGGCAGGAGCGATTCTATTATCTTTCAAGTTAGCAAATGCTCTCTCAAGTACAGTAGTTACATTACTATTAACATCTCCCATCACCATTTCATAAATTTGAACTTGATTATCTGCGGTTATAGTGTTGTAATGATTTTCATAGGTTGGGTTTTCATCCAATAATCTATATTGATTATCTACTTTCCCTGAATGAAAAAGAGTGTCCCCTAAATCATCTATTACAACAAAATCAATATAGGCTCTTCTGCTAGGGTAACCCGCAGGGAATTTATGTCCTGCTTTATTAGTTAACTCTATAGCATAGTAAGCTGTATCATTAACACGTTGTTTTTCAGCAAGGGTTATGTCTAATGTTTTGTGTTGAAGTTGATTAATAGTTCGATTGATTACAGTGTCAAATTCTGTTGCATTAGCGCTTAAGTTAAGAGTATCAATATTATCTTTTAATAAGTTAAGCATAAAAGCATTTCCTCCTACTAAAAAATGTTTTCCAAAAGGTGTTCTTGGTGTTAGCCATGCTGGCCTATCAGAAATAACAACATTATCATTTATGCTAGGCATATGACAGTCTTGACAAGACGTTTGGTTGGTTGTTGAGTAACTTGAGTTTTCCCATTCGTGGTAAATAGCTTGTTCTACGAAATGAGTTCCTAAAGGATTCCCATTTGTATCTACAGGATGTGTTATTAAAGTATGGCAAGCACCACACATTTCAGATGACTTTATATGATTCCCCTGAGAAGGTGTAAAACCAATCATATTTACCATAGGGTTTGTAAATGGTGCAGAATAAGGCCCATAAATTGTTTTTGTTGTGTCATAAGACATTCCTGCAGAAAACACATCACCTAATCCATCTGGAAGCATAGAATGACAACTAGTACAAGTAACTCCATCTAATGCAAGAGGGTCTTGAACCATTTCTGCAATTGAGTAATGGGGTTGCCCATTATGGATAGCATCAAAAAAACCATTTGGTGCATGACACTGTATACATGTACTTTCTATTTCTTGTTGTAAAGATGGGTTTACTAAAACCTCGTGACTAACCTTTGCTCTCCAGAAAGGGTCTTTAGCTGAGTTTGCCATCATTGTTGCTTTCCAATCTGCAACTGGTGATACATCATTCCCGTTAGCATCTTGGTTTGCAGTCGTGTTTGGTCCTCCACCGGCAGTACCATGGCATAAATTACACTCTCCTGAACCAGCAAATATTGAATTAAACCCAGTTGGCAAAGCAGCAGCCATTTTATTGTATAAGCTAACTTCCTTTTCTGTGTGAAAAGCATATGCTTCATATGTTCCTTTTTCAAAGAAGGATAAACTAAATTGAACCAAAAATATGATGGCAACAATTATTAAATAAGGGACAATTTTTTTCATAATACTTAAATCTATATTCAAATATACGAATATAAGTATTTAGAACGAAAATAAATTAGATTTTTAAACAGTGCAGTTTTCTACACAATTTAATAGTTTAGAAATAGATTTATCAACTAAATAATAAAACCTTGTATTTGCTTCTTTTCTGCATTCAATTAGATTAGCATTTTTGAGTATAGCTAACTGTCTAGATGCTTCAGGCTGTGAGATGTTAAGTTTAGTATGTATCTCCGTAACTTTTAGTTCTTCAACTTGCAATAACAAATCAATGATGGCAATTCTCAAAGGATGAGATACAGCCTTTAGAACATCTGACATATGTTCTAATTTGGTTATGTTATATTTTGGGGTTGCCATCTTACTTGAAGTATTGAGAGTATAAATTTAACCTTTTTAAAATGTTTTTTTGCAAAACTGAAGCTTCATCTTCGGTTTCGACAGCTTCTAACTTTTCACATAAGTCAACTAAAGGCATAATATAAAGATGGAGTTGCTCATGACCTTCACCTTTCATAGTACAAGATGAAAAGATAGTTTTTATTTCAATATTTAATCGCTCGCCCATTGCAGCATAATGCGATATTCTTCCTTGCTCAACATCTTCAGAAATGATAACTAGCATCTTTTCAATTCCTTCTGTTGTTTCCGGGTTAGCTTCCCACTTTTGTTCTCCATTTAATTCAAGTACCTTTTTGGTTTCAAAAAAGTTAGAGTAGGTATTTAAGTTTTCTTCTATAGAAAGCATTAAACTCTTGGCGTCTTCAATATTATCAATTGTTTTAAGATTTGGCGCACTTAAAAATACTTCCCCATGTATAGTGTTTAATTGATCTAATACATTTCTTTTACCATCAAAAGCCTCACCTATTTCTATTAATTTGTTTTCAATATCAATCCCAAGCGCATTTATTTTTGCTAAATCTGTTTCGTTTCTGTTTTCTTTTAATAGGCTAATGATTTGGTTCACTAAAACCGTTACTTCATTATTAATAACCCATTTTTTACCATTGTTTAACCCGTCATCTTCAGCAGTAGGTTCAGCTAAAGCACTTTCTAAACCTTTAAACCATTCAATTAATAACTCTTTTTCTTCAGTAGTTAGCTCAGCTTCACTATGTGTAATTAAATAACTTTCTAAAGGCATTTCACCTTCTTCAATCATTTCCCAACATTCCTCCATTTTGTGTATTTGTTTTTTTAGAGGATAATCAGCCCAGTTAGAAAAGTTTAATTCTTCACGGCCCTCATTAACATGGTCTTTTAACCACCAGCTTATAGGTGCAACATTACTATACCAGGGGTATTTGGTGGTGCTAGAATGACAGTCATAACAAGCATTTTTAAGTAATTTTTGAATTGCTTCTGGTGGGCTAGTTTGAGTAATAAAATCCTTGCGAGGAATTGCTTCAGGATTTTCTTTGTCAATTCTAAAAAATTGAATAACAACTAGTATTGCTAATAAACCTAATCCTATTTTTTTAAGCATAACCTTTAATTTTAATGAGTCATTTTTCAAAATTACCTAACTTTATCTGATTTTTAAACTTAACTTGTTTTAATGGGAAGCAGAATTTTATACTACTTGGTGATTTTACCAATTTCCTATTTGCCTTTTTTCTTGCTTTATTGTTTATCCGATTTTGCTTTTTTTATGATGTACCATGTTATAGGGTATCGTAAAAAAATTGTTTTAATGAATATCAAAAATTCCTTTCCAGAGAAAACAGAACAAGAACATAAAAAAATAGCTAAAGAGTTTTATAAACATTTTTGCGACTTAATTTTAGAAGGCCTAAAAGGTTTTACTATTTCTGAGAAACAAATTAATAAGAGATTCAAAATACACAGAGAAGGGATAATTGATGAATTATATAAGAAAGGGAAAGATATTGTTTTTGTTGGAGGACATTATAATAACTGGGAAATTTTAGCTTTAGGAATAGGAATGCAGTTAGATCATACTACTGTTGGAATTTATAAGCCCTTAAGTAATAAGTTTTTTAATGATAAAATGAAAAATTCTCGCGAGCGATTTGGATTAATTTTAGCTCCGATGAAACAAGTAAAGAAATTTATGTCTCAAGATTACGGGAATCCAAAAGGGGTTATTTTTGCGATTGATCAAAGCCCTCACAAAGTTAAAACAGCTTATTGGACAGAGTTTTTAAATCAAGATACGGCTATGTTTTATGGAGCAGAAAAATATGCGAAAGAGTTTAATGTTCCTGTTGTATATTGTGTAATTAATAAAGTTAAGCGCGGAGTTTATGAAGCGACATCTCGATTAGTTACCGATGCTCCTAATACTATGGAGTTCGGAGAAATAATAAAAACTGCCAATCAATTTTTAGAAGAAGATATCAAAAAAGAACCACAATATTGGCTCTGGACACACCGAAGATGGAAGCATAAACGAGATAAAACTGAGTAAATCAAAAACTATATTAGTTTGTCCTTTAGATTGGGGATTAGGACATGCAACTCGTTGTGTGCCTTTAATAAAACAATTTTTAAAAGAAGGTAATGAAGTAATTATTGGTGCTGATAAAAACCCTTTAATTTTTTTAGAACAAGAGTTTCCAACTTTAAAAACAGTTACTATTCCTGGAGTTGAAATTGATTATGGCGAAAAGGGAAGTGCTTTAAAATTGTTTTATGAAAGCGTAAAATTTTACAACTTTATTAAAAAAGAGAAACAGTTTATTGATGCCTTTTTGGAGGATAATCATATTGATATGATTGTTTCAGATAACCGTTATGGCTTATATTCTAACAAAGTTGAATCGGTAATTGTTACCCATCAATTGTATCCAAAAGCTCCAGTTGGGGAGAAATTGTTGCACCAAAAAATCGAAAAACTACTTAGCAATTTTAATGAAGTTTGGATACCAGATTATGAAGGTGAAAATAAACTTTCAGGAGAATTGGCTCACTTAAAACCATTTAATTATCCACATAAGTTTATCGGTTCTTTATCACGGTTTAAAAAACCAGATGAGTTACCTAAAATTGAATATGATGTATGTGCTATTATATCAGGACCAGAACCTCAAAGAAGCATTTTTGAGAATTTAATTTTGGGTCAAATTGAACTGAATAATTTAAAAGCAATTGTTGTAAGAGGTTTACCTAATAGTGAGGCAATTGTTGCAAAAAATGTATTTAACCATTTACCGACTAAGCAACTGCAAGACTATATTTTAAAAAGTAAATTGGTTGTTTGCCGTTCGGGTTATAGTAGCATTATGGATTTAGCTATTTTGGAAAAAAATGCATTATTAGTTCCTACTCCTGGGCAAACAGAACAAGAATACATGGGGGATTATCATAAAAATAACAACCAGTTTATTATACAAAAACAAGGGGATTTTAAATTAAAAATTTAAAAAAGAATAGTTCTTTGTTAATTCTGAAATTTGATTTTTAGTGTTTGCTAAAAACTTTTGATATTCTTCGCTTTCAGGGTTAAAAGGTTTGTGATTTAATGCAGTTTGTATTTTATTAATTTGAGTATTTAAGAGTTGAGTTTCTTCTGAAAAGTAACATTCACTAAATCTTTCCCAAACGTAATTAACGGCTAAATCGGTAGGATGCACCAAATCATCATTATAAAAACGGTAGTCTCTTAATTCGTCAATTACAATTTCGTAAGCAGGGAAGTAATTGCAATTTTTAAATTGTTGGGTTAGCTGATTAATTGCTAAATGCAAGGTGCTTTTACTTAAATTATTTTCATACAAACCATCTTTACTATGCCTAACAGGGCTAACTGTAAAGATAATATTGATGTGTTTTAATTGCTCTAAAATGGGCTGATAAGCAATAATAATCTCTTCAACACTAAAAAGCTTTTTAGTAAATTTGGTGTTGGGTATTTTATGACAATTGGCAACAATGTGTTGTGTTTCATTTAACTGATAAACCCAAGCAGTACCAAAAGTTATAATTAAAGTATTAGCCGTTTTAAAGTGAGTAATGTCTTGTATTAATTCCTTGTTTTGCTCGGCTAAAGCAGTACTTGTATTAATATCAAAACTTGAAAACTGGTTGTTAAAATTGACTATTTTTTTGTTCTCATAATTGTAAAAATCAGTTTCGTTGTATCGTTCTTGTTTAATTAATCGATGCAAATTATTAGCAATTGAAATAGGGTTAAAAACAGTTCCAAAGCTATTAGGGTTTGTTTTAAATTTATGATGGGCTAATTTATTTCCGATGTGCTGAGAAAAACACGAACCTATTAATGTTATTGAGTTCTTGTGTTGAAGTTTAAAATCACTTTTAGGAATATTTACCGCAGTAGTTAATTTCATTTTACTTTCTAAAAATCCAATACTCTGGGTTTAGTTTGGTCATCCCTTTCCATATTTCTAAATGAATTTTTGTTTTGCTTTTTCCAGCATCATTAACTAATAATCCTAACTCTTGTTTGGTACTTATTTTATCACCCTTTTTCACATACACATCACTCATGTAGGAGTAAACACTTAAATATTCTCCATGCCTAACCATTACAACTTTTCCTTCACCTGGAATAATAGCCACAGAGCTAACTTCACCACCGAATAAAGCTCTTGCTTCAGAACCTTTTGTTGTGCTAATATCTATCCCATTATTGTTTATAGTTATCTCTCTTAATACTGGGTGTGGGTGTTTTCCAAAACGAGCAGTAATTACTCCTTGTAAAACAGGCCAAGGTAATTTCCCTTTATTAGAAGCAAAAGAGTTGGATAGCTTAATTGCTTCAGGAGTCATTGGGAACCCTTTTGATGTTTTTCCATTTTTCTTAGCGGCTTCACGTGCTTTACGAATTTCTTCCTCAATAATTCGTTGTATTGCCTTTTGTAATTTTCGTGCTGCCGCTTCTTTCTTTTTTAATTTATCTTTTAATTCTTGCTCTTTACCTTGTAGTTTTTGAACTATGTTTTCTTGTTCAGATTTTTCTACTGCAAGCTTTTGAGTTTCTTGTTCTTCAAGTGAAACTAAGACTGTTTTTTCTTGTTTAATGCTTTCTAACTGCGTTATTTTTGTTTTTAAATCAGTTTGGGTTGTTATTATTTCTTGAGCTTGCCCTTTTCTGTATTCAGTATATTGCTGGATGTATTTTAAACGTTTATAAGCCTGGTTAATATCTTTAGATGCAAACACAAACATCATTTTATCATAAGTACTACGATGCTTAAAGGCATAGTAAATTATTTTTGCATATTCACTTCTTAGTCTTACTAATTCATCCTCTAATGTTTTAATATCAGTTGCACTTTGTGTAATATCTTGATTTATTAATCGCATCTCAGAATTCATTGCTGCAATTAAATCAGTACGAGCATTGATTTTACTCTTTAAGCTTAAAAGTTCATCTAAAGTATGGTCTTTGTTTTTACGAGTTTCTTTTAATAGTTTATTAGTGTAATTAATCTCCTTTTGTAAAGCCTTTTTCTTTTTTTCTAAATCGTTTTTGTTTTGGGCATAAAAAGTAGGGGAAGCTAAATACATTAGTATAAAGCAAACTATTGAGAATATGTTATTGTTCAATTTGAACATACTTTTCAGGTATTTTAAAAGGGAAAGATAATGATTTGCCTAATGTAAATTTGCTATAACTTGCTTCGATATTAACAGTTGATTTTGAAGAAAGTGTAAATTTCATAGCATAAGGTAGCCATTGTTCTTCTATTTGCTTATAGTTAGCATACTTGCCAAGTAAGGTTTTTTGTGTTTGGGGTGATGATAGCAATAATTCATTTATTCTAAACGTAATAGGATCTAACCATAGTGTTTGTGCTTGTTCTTTTATTTTGTCTTTATCTTTTTTTAATTCTTTTCTAATCGCTCTTTTCTTTTCTGTACTCATATAATACATATCTTTTTTTCTATCAACTGATGTCCTTATTTTGTTATTCATTTCAAAATCTAAACTATTTCCAATTAAAAGAGCTTCAAGCATTTGATAATCTAAATCTGCACCAAAAAGATGATTGATATACTCAAAATCACCTAAAAAATATTCTGAACTATTTCTATTCATCAATTTCACAGAGTCTTGAGTAATAATAACCCTTGCAAATTCAATTCCTAATAATGGTGTTATAGACATCCATATGACACTATCTTTTTTAATTCGAAGATGTGTTTTAAATGAGGTTTTTTTGTTGCTAGAATCAATTATTGCTACTGAAGCTTTAGCAGAAATAGTATTAAATTCAAATTCGCTTTCTAAGAGTTTATTAACCAAAAACTTCGTTGAACGTGGCTTAATTTTGATTTTTACATTCTCTTTTTCTTGAACTTTACAGCCAACAAAAAAGATAATTACAACAAAAGCTGTAACCCAATATCCCAACTTCAATTTATTCATACAGCTTTTTATCGGCTATTTTTTTATCTAAAAATTCTGAAGCATCTCCATTTGCTAAAACTTTCGCTTTATTCCAAAATTCTAATGCTTTAGTCATATCATTTAATTTAGCATAGGTGTCTCCTAAATGTTCTAAAATAACTGCATTTTTTCCTCCCCCGCCTTTCACAGCTTTTTCTAACCATTCTTTAGCTTGAACATATTTCCCTTGTTTATACAAAATCCAAGCGTAAGTATCTTGATAATTAAACTGATCAGGCTCAACTTCATTACATAGTGCTGAAAGCTCTTCTGCTCTATCTAAATTTTCGCCTCTAAGAGATAAATAGTAGCTATAGTTGTTTAAAACATAGATGTTTTTAGGGTCAATTTTTAAAGCTTCTTCATAAGCATTGTCAGAGGCTTTAAAGTTTTTAACACCATTATTTGCATCACCTAAATTTGCATAAAACTGAATAAGTAGTGCAGGGTTGTCAATAACATAATCCTTACCAATATTTAGGTATTCTATGGCTTCATTATATTCTTTATTTTGAAGGTTTACGGCACCATAAAAGAAGTAAAAGATAGGTTGATTAGGAAACAATTCTATTGCAGCTTTACTATCTCTAAGTAAAGCTTCATTATCTTGTAATTCAGATTCAATAAACATTAATTGACTCCATATTGGAAATTTAGAACTATCTTTTTCTAATGCTTTGATGTAATATTCTTGAGCGCTCGCTAATTTTTTATCTCTATATAAAAAATCAGCATAAATGGTATATGATTTAGCGTCTTCTGGATGAGTCTTGATTAAAATTTTGTTTAAAGCAAATGCCTCATGTTTTAAATTGTTTGAAGCTTCGGTAGCTGAATAATAAGACAATAAAATTTTCATTTTAGCATCAATGTCTAAGTCTTGACTTGCAAATGCTTTTTTTAATGCTTCAAATGCTTTTTCATCATCACCTTTCTTTTTGTAATAATCATGCAGCGATAAATTTGCATAGGGATTATCTGGGTCTTTTTCAGTCATTTTGCGATAAATGTCAAATGCTTTGTCATCCATATCATTGGCAACATATAAATCAGCAAGTAATCCATGATATCTTAACTCATTTGGGTAAGCTTCGATAAGTTTTATAATTTCATTTGCCGCATTATCTACATCTCCAAGTTTAATGTAAATTTTTTCTTTTTGAACTGAAAGTTCTTCAGAAATTCCAACTAAACTTTCAACTTTATTAAATGTATTAATTGCTTCTTTATATTTCCCACCATATAGTTGCATGCCTCCTAAATCAAAATAAAGATCAACGGTACCTCCGTCCTTTTCTATTAGATACTCATATTGTTTTATAGCGGTAGTTAAATCCCCATTTCTTTGCAAAGCATGAGCATATAAAATTCTATACCAATAGTTGTCTCCATCTAAGTCAACCGCTTTTTTTGCAAATTCTAAAGATAGGTCGTATTGCTTGGCAGATTCATATATATGAGCCAATTCATAATAAGAAGCCGATTCATTGGGTGCTATTGTTGCGCTTTGTGCAAATAGACCAGCTGCTTTCTGATAGTTACCTAATATTCTCTCTTTGTTCGCCTCATGAAAATAGAATTTAAACTTAATCTGATCTTTTTCTGACAGATCAGCTAAATCTTTACTTTTTCCTTTAGGCTTATCTTTAACCACTTCTTTAGAAGGAGAACATGCTACCAGAAAGGTAATTATAAGTGTGAATATGTAAAGTTTAAATAGTTTCAAATTAATTTATCTCGTTGTAATCCCCAATACTTAACTCTTGATTGTTGTTATTGATTTTTACAAAATTACCAATCATAGAGTTGTTTAAAGTCGAATTGCTGATTGTAGTGTTAGTTTGGATGATTGTGTTTGATATCGTTGAGTTTTCTATTATAGAATTATCTCCTATTGAAACGTGAGGACCAACAGTAGCTCCCTTTAACACAACATTTTTACCGATAAAGCAAGGCTCGATAATTTTTGAATCTTCATTTTTTAAAGAGCTGCAAACAATATCTTCACCTTTAATAAACTCTAAAACTCGCTGATTCGTATAAACTGTTGCTTTATAGTTACCACAATCTAACCATTCATCAACTTTCCCTGGAACAAATTTAGTGCCTTTCTTTTTCATGTTTTCTAATGCATCAGTTAATTGAAACTCACCTTTATCAGTGATGTTATTATCAATCAAATATTGTAATTCATCTTTTAGATATGTACCATCCTTAAAATAATAAATACCAATAATCGCTAAATCAGAAACAAATTCTTTAGGCTTTTCAACAAAGTCAGTTATAACACTATTTTCATCTAGTTTAACTACTCCAAAGGCACTAGGGTCATCTATTTGATTAACCCAAATAATCCCATCTGCACTGCTGTCTAAAGTGAAGTCCGCTCTAAATAAAGTATCTGCAAAAGCAACAACTACATTACCTTGCAAACTTTCTTTGGCACATAAAATGGCGTGAGCTGTTCCTAATGCTTCTTCTTGATGATAGATGCTCCCATTTGCACCTAAACCTTCAGCTACGCTTACTAAATCTTTTTCTACTTGTTCTCCAAAATCACCTATAATAAATGCGATTTCATCTACTGGTTCACCGCAGACTTTCGTGATATCTTCAACCAATCTTTGTACAATTGGTTTTCCTGCAACAGGAACTAAAGGTTTTGGTACTGTTAATGTGTGAGGTCTTAATCGAGAACCTCTTCCAGCCATAGGTACAATTATTTTCATTTTTGAAGTGTAAATTTTGATTTATTGATGTGTAAATAATCATAATTCCACATCTTGTATTATATCTTATTTTTTTCCGGTACTGCCAAATCCTCCGCTACCTCTTTCAGTATCGGAAAGCTCTTCAACTAACTCCCATTTTGCTTGCTCGTGTTTTGCAATTACCATTTGTGCAACTCTTTCTCCATTTTCAATGGTGAAGTTTTCGTTAGATAAGTTGACTAAAATCACACCTATTTCTCCACGGTAATCAGCATCTATTGTTCCTGGTGTATTTAAAACAGTAATACCATTTTTATAAGCTAACCCACTTCTTGGTCTAACTTGTGCTTCGAAGCCAACAGGAAGTTCAATAAACAACCCTGTTTTTACTAAAGTTCTTTCAAGGGGTTTTAGTGTAATTGATTCTGATATATTTGCTCTTAAATCTACTCCAGCAGAAGCTTCTGTTCCATAATGAGGGAGTGGGTGATTTGATTTATTTACTATTTTTATTTCCATACTTTACTATAATTACAGTGGACTAAATTACCACTTTTTTTGGTCTTTCTAACCAATAAATTACACCAACAAAGCCAATGATTATAAAGCTGTGAATACTGTATTTGATGAACGTATTTTCAAGGGTTAAATAAGTGTTTCCAAAGTATAATCCAAAGGCTAAAGACAAGTATAAAAATACTTTAGCTAAATCATACTTTATTGGATAGTGTTTTCTACTTAAAATAAATGATAAGAACATCATTGAACTATAACAGATTAATGTTGCCCAAGCAGATCCAATGTATCCATAAATAGGTATCCAGATGTAATTTAGAATAATCGTTATGACCGCTCCAAAGATGCCTATATAAGCACCAAATTTTGTTTTGCCACTTAATTTATACCATATTGATTGATTATAATAAATACCTAAACTAATGTTTGCAAATAGCAATATAGGCACAACTTGTAATCCGACCCAAAAGGCTTCATTTGGTATAAAATATTTTACTACATCAATAAACAGCATAACCCCTAAAAAGATGGTAGCACATACAATAACGAAATAAGTCATTACCTTAGAATAAATATCTTTTGCATCCTTTTCTTTCTCTTGAGCAAAAAAGAAAGGTTCAGCAGCATATCTAAAAGCTTGAATAAACAACGTAATAATAATAGAAACTTTATAACAAGCACCATAAATTCCGAGTTGAGATAATGTTTCTTTTTCGCCCAAAACATCAAACAACATTCGTTTTAACATTATTCGATCTATAGTTTCATTTACAATACCTGATAATCCAAATATTAGTAGAGGTAAAGCATAAATAAACATCTTTCTTAATAATGTTAACTCAAAGCCAAACTTTGCTTTAAACATATCTGGTAATAACAAAATAAACTTAACAATGCTTGCAATAAGATTGGCAATAAATACATAACCGACTCCTATTTCTGGATTGTAAAATGTTTTTAATAACCAATTTGTTTCTCCTGCAAGATGCTTAGGTAAACAATAAGCTAAAAAGAAAAGGTTTAAACCGATATTAACCCCAATGTTGGCAAAGTTTATAGCAGCAAACTTAATAGGTCTGTTGTCTGCCCTTAATTTTGCCATTGGAATAGATGAAATAGCATCTAATCCAACAATTATAGCAAACCAAGTAACAAATTCTGTATTGTTAGGGTACTTTAGCCAATTTGCAATTGGTTGATCAAACAAAAAAGCAAATGCTATAAATATAAAGGAGGTTGCAAAGAGTGAATAAATTACTGTGGTGTAAACGGTTTTTGAATTATGCTCTTCTAGTGTAGAAAACCTAAAGTATGCGGTTTCCATGCCGTACGTTAGGAATACTACTAAAAATGCAACATAAGAATACATTTCAGTAATAATACCATATTGGTCGGTAGTAAAGTTTGCAATACCTAAATAGACAGGAACCAAAAACCAATTAAGCAATCTACCAACGATACTCGTTAGCCCATAAATGGCAGTTTGTCCTGCTAGTTTTTTTAATGGGTTGCTCATTCTTTAATTTGCGTCATTACGCTGATGGGATCTATTTAAAGTTAGCCTTACGCTTTTCTATAAATGCAGTAGTTCCTTCTTTAAAATCTTCGGTTCCAAAACATTTTCCAAATTCTTCAATTTCAGTTTCAAAACCGTTAATTCCATCCATATAACCAGCGTTAATAGCATTTATTGCACTGGCAATTGCTGTAGATGAATTTTTAACAATCTTTAACGCTATTTTTTTACATTCAGCTAACAATTCTTCTTGTGGAGTAACATAATTTACCAAACCAAAACTTAAGGCTTCATCAGCAGAAATCATTTTAGCGGACATAATCATTTCCATAGCTCTACCTTTTCCAACTAATTGTGCTAATCGTTGTGTACCACCATAACCTGGAATAACACCTAAAGTCACTTCTGGTAAACCTAGTTTGGCATTATCAGAAGCTAATCTAAAATGGCAACTCATGGCTAATTCTAATCCGCCTCCTAAAGCAAAACCATTAACAGCACCAATTACAGGAGTAGTTAAGTTTTGAACTAAATTAAAAAGAGATTTGTGTCCGTTTGCAGCTAATTCCTTTCCTTGTAATACATTAAATTCATAAAATTCTTTGATGTCTGCTCCAGCTACAAATGCTTTAGTTCCAGAGCCAGTAATAATAATGGCTTTTACATTTTTATCAGCATTTAAGCTTTCAAATGCATCGCTTAACTCAGCTATAGTTTCAGAATTTAAAGCATTTAATTGATTGGGACGATTGATTATTAAAATCGCTATGTTTTCTTCAGTTTCTATTAAAATATTGTTGTAACTCATATTATAATTTTTAGATTACAACAAATATAAATGAATGCTAATGAAAAGATGCTGAAACAAAGATTAGTTCTAAACACTTGTCGTGTTGAAAACCTTAGGTTTAAATATCGGCTCTAAATGTGAACATAAAATTTCTCCCAGGAGCACTTACACCTGAAGCAAATGGCCGATAATGAATATCTAACATATTTTCTAATGCAGCTTGTAAAGTATATGATTTTCCAATTTCTATGGATACTCTGATATTAAATGTTTGCCATGCTGGAGTTCCGTTTAAAGTTGCTTGGTCTTCATTGTCTTCACCAAATGGAGAATAGTCTGCTATCCATTTCCACCCTTGATATTTAGCATAAACAGCCACTGTTAATGGGTCAGAATGAACAATAAAATCAGTCCTTCCATAAAAGGGAGGGATATGAGCTAAAGGAACACCTAAAGTTGTATTTTCTCCTACAGTATAACTAAAAGAACTTTTTACACTAAACTCTTTATTTAATTTGGCTAAAAAGTTAAATGAAGTTCCATACACAACAGCTTCATTGGCATTAATATTAGTTTGTATTTTTAGTATTTCACCATCATAATCTAAAGAATCATCACCATTAAGAGAGTAAAAGTCTCTAACAATTGCATTTTTTAAAATAGTATAATAACCAACAACGTTGATTGTTAGGTTTTCATCATCTCCAAATATTTTAGTTAATCCTAGCTCACCATTATATGAAATTTCAGGTTTAACATTATCATTGGGAATCATAACGTAATCATCTTTTGCAAATACTTTTCCTACATCATCTACATTGGGGCTGCGATATCCTGATGAAAGTGAACTTTGTATTTTAAATTTTTCATCAGGATGGTATGCTATTCCAATATTCCCAGTAGCGGCACCATTAGTATTATTAATTTGAGTGAAGGGTAAATTTACAAAGGAGGTATCTTTAAAATTGGTGTTTAATGCATTGAAACTATAACGAGCGCCTAAACTATAGGTAGCTTTTTCTGTAAAGTTATTTTTAAAAGAAAGATATGCTCCTCCGCTAGTTAATGCGCTGCCATTATCTGGATATCTTGTTGAGGCATTAGATATTATTCCGGTTACAATGTCTTCTGCATAAGCAGAAGATTCAACTATATTATGAATAGCTTCGACACCATAATACCATTGAGACTTACTATTGTTATCTTTTATAAAATCGATATTAATTCCACCTACAATTACATCTTCTTCACGAATTGTTCTAATATCATTTTTAAATCTACGTGTAATTCTGTCTTCATCTATTTTTTGAAAATGAGGTAGAATATTTACTTTATTGAAAAAGTTATTTTCAGTTAATATTTCAGCATTAAGAGATGTTAAAATCCTGTTTTGTGGGCCATAATACCATTCTGACCATTCTAACTCCCCATTATCACTAAAGTCTGTTAGTTGATCATAACGAGGGACATCTGAAGAGGTTGAATATTGAGCATTAAGAGTTAGTTTAAATTTATCGGAAACCTTAAAAGCAATTTTTTGTAAAACATCTGTTTGTCCATAACCTGTTCCAATTTGATTAGAAAAATCAGATTTTCTCATCATGGTGTCTCTACCTCCTATTCGGTCTGCATAATATTTTATAATACCAAATTCAGGATAATCACTATCAGTAAATTTTCCCATTGTTAAATCACCAAAATTGCTAAACGTAACACTTGTAACAGACGCAATCTTTTTAAATCCTAAGTTAAAATCAAAATGAAAAGTTCTTTCTGTATTTGCGGATGAATATCTTGCATATGAGCTTGCAGAATGATTATTGACAGTGTCTGTTTTTGCTCTAAACTGTGGTGTTTTAGTTTGGTAATGTACTACTCCACCTATAGCATCACTGCCATAAATTACGGAGTTTGACCCATAAATAATTTCAGTATTTTCAATAATAGAATTATCTATAGTAATTGCATTTTGAAGGTGCCCACTTCTATAAATAGCATTATTCATCCTTACTCCATCAACAACCAATAGAACTCTATTTGCCTCAAACCCTCTTATAATTGGGCTTCCGCCTCCCATTTGACTTTTTTGAATGTAAACACTACCGCTTAACTCTAACATTTCTGCAGAAGTTTGAGGATTGTTAAATTTTACGGTTTTAGGATCTATCTTATCTATTGAAGAAATATATTCTAATGCCTTTTCTTTGTCTTGTTCAGCAATTACCTGAAATGGTTGGATAGTGATAGCTTGTTCAGTAAGATAGATAGCATTACCAATGTTTATTTTTTGAATCACAAAAGTTAAATAACCTTGGTGTGTAAAATATAAGGTGTCTTTTTTTGAAAATTCAGAGATATTTACTTTTCCTGTAGAATCACTAACGGCTGTAATTTTCTGACTTTTATTGTAGATAAAAACTTGGTCAACACCTTGATTAGTTTCTTTATTTAAAACTTTTATAGTTTGAGAAAAGATATTTGAACCACCCCCCAGCAGAGATATAAAAATTATGATTTTTAAAATCCAATTATGTTGATTTGATGTATTCATTTAACTTAAAACTTCCTCTAAAACAGCTAAAGACTTTAGATTTTCGAAATTACTTAAATGTAAATTATAATATTCTAATAATGCAGTTAAAACTTTTTTTCGGTCAGAATAATTTAATGAAAGGTTAGGGTTTTCAAAATTTGCATTTAAAACTTCAATTAATAAGTTGCTTGTTATTGAATCTGTATATGCTTGATGAGGAGGTTGGTATGATAAAAATACACCTTCCTGTAAATCGAAGTATATATATTTTGAGTCTATTCCTTTGTTCTGGGGAGGAATTCCTAAAAAATGACAAAGTTGGGCCATAAATATTAGGTGAAAATCAGCATAATTAGTTTCTTTTAAATCAAGTACTTGTAGGGCATTATATAAAAATTCAAAAAGGGTATAGTTAGTTTCTTCTTCCTTAATTGATTTATATAGAATTTCAGCTAAAAAAAATGCGATTGAGGTTTTTCCAATGTTAAAAGGGACACTATTATATGGAATTGCTAGTTGAATAGTTTTAATTTGTTGTAGGCCTTTTTTTTCCTTGTAATTAGCATTAATCTCAACTAATGATAATGGTTGTAAATAAACAGCTTTGTTTTTAGATTTAGCACTTCTAACACCATTTAAGATGTAAGACTGTAAGCCAAATTTTTCAGTATAAATTTTAGCAATTACACTTTTTTCGGAGTACTTAAAATGATGAAGAACTATACCTTTTGTAGTAAAAAGCATTAGTTAATAAAAAGAATTTTTGCAGCTGCTTTTTTAGTTCCATCTTGGCTGCCATTAAATACCATGTATACGCCAGACTGAACCCTATTACCATTCATGTCATTTCCATCCCAAATAGCTTGGCCACCAAAAGAGGTTGTTTGGTAAACAATGTTTCCGCTTATGTCAGTTATTCTTACATCAGTATCTTTTACTAATCCTCTAATAGCTATTTTTCCATAAAAATCAGGCTTTACTGGGTTTGGATAAACAAATATGTTTTCAAAATCAGAATCAGGCTCTGTAGCAGTTCCTTTATAAGAGATTAATCCTTTTTCTGTTCCAATATATACTTCTCCGGTTTTAGGATCAATAACAATATCTAGAATGTTGTTTGAGAAAAGAGGACTGTTTTCAGTAGTAAAATGTTCAATTTCTTCTGTACCGTCTTGGCTCATCAGGTAAGCTCCTGAATTTTGTGTGCCTATCCATTTTCTATTAGCGCCATCAATAGCTATTGTAGTTATAAATTCTGACTCAAGTAATATTTGAGTTTGTCCGTCTTGTTGAATTAAAATTTGTTCAGCTTCAATATTTTCGTCAAAAACTTCACTTGGAGTGTAAAACACTGCAACACCCTCATCAGTACCAATCCATACTTCACCATCCTTATCTTGCACTATAGATTCAATGCGAGAACCAGGAAAATTTGAATTAGAAATTTTTCTGTCGTCCGAAGGATTATCTATTGTCCCATTATCATCAAAGATTAATATTTTATGCTGTTTTGGAGAAATAAACCATTTATAACTATTTTCATCAATTATCATATCGGTGTAAAAATCTGATGGAGAAGTTAAGCCAGTAAAAGAATAGTTGTACCAAGTATTTGATGCTGTTTTAACAGCAAGAGGGTTATTGGCAGAAAAAGAGCTGGTAACCCAAAGGTTATTATCATTATCAAAAGCCATAGCTCCTATGGCAGTTATACCGAAGAAAACGCTGTCTAATAATGAGTTTTGGCCTGTATAAATTTTGGTTACATTATCGTTATTAAACTCAAAAAGACCGTCTCGCCATGAACCTGTATAAACCTGTGAAGGGTTAGAAGGGTTAATAGCTATGCTTACCATATCCTGTGCATCTCCTCCATTGATATTGTCAAGCTGATTTCCAAGGTCTACCCATTCTCCGTTTACCTTATGATTTACTAAATTTCTATCTAAATTAATTCCATACCCTCCAGAAACTGTCCATAATTCTCCGTTAATAAAATCCATGTTAAATGCGGTTGATGAATTAGGACTATTAGGAATAATTAGCTCATTGTTCCAATTACCATATGCTCTTATTAATCCATGGAATTCATCTGCAATGTAAGTCGCGTAATCTTCCCCTCTAATAGCTTCAAAAGGATAGATAGGAAATTGATTTCTGAAAGTATAAGTGAAATTAAGTAAGCTTAAATTGACATCATATGTTTCAACACCATTACGGTATGAAATAAGTAAATGATCTCTAGAAACATTTAATTTTCTAAAATTGTGACCTGCAGGAATAAACTTTTGCCATACACCACTTGGGTTATAGTATATCGTGTCACTTTCCCAAGAAGCTGATTCTGATGTAATAAATAAGTGTTGAGCAAAGTATACGATGTTAGAGAATATTCCTGAAGAAAACTCTGGTATTTTATTCCAAAAATTATAATTAGCTAAGTTTGGATTGTTTTTGTCAGCAAAAAAAACACCTTCATCAGTAGCAGCGTAAATTTTTGAAGTATCAGTAGTTATTGAGTTTACTTTTACATAACCTCCAAAATCTCCGATATAATATGTATCTCTGATTTCTAGTTTATCAGTGTCTAAAACAACTATTCCAAAACCAGTTGAAAGATAGGCTATTTTGCCATTTAGATAAATATCATTAATTGCTTTGTCTCCTGATATATTGCTGTTTTTTATGTAAGATATATTCGTTACATTCTTGTTTTCATCAATTATATCAAGGTTGCCATTTTTATAGGTAACTATAATTATATTATTATGAGGATTGAATTTAATCCTGCTAATACCCACATCTGATAAACTATTAACAAGACTTAAACGTTCAATGCTTTGATCGCTTTTATCATAAATAAATACTGCAGAATTGGATGCGCAATAAAAAACAGAATTACCTTCTGTTACTGAAATAGCATCAGAATATGATAAATGATCTTGCCATGCTCCAATAGGGATTTCTTGAGCACTAGAAATGCTGTAGAAAGAGAATAAAATGAAGGCGATTAAGATTTTTCGCATAGCTCTGTTAACAATAAAACAACCGTTTTATTGTGTAAAATTATGATATATTTGCGACATATTAAATGGCTCCGTAGTTCAACTGGATAGAATGGCAGATTTCGGCTCTGCTGGTTGCAGGTTCGAACCCTGCCGGGGTCACTTTTTAAAACCTACATAACAGCATGCTTAATTTTTTGATAAAAAATAAATTTAAGATAATATTGCTGGCATTGGTGTTGGTTAGTTTGTGGCAATTATCTTTTTTTGTTTTTATAAGTAAGTGGGATAATATTGATGCTTACTTACCTTATCGTTATTTTATTAGTGATTTTTTATGGAATGGTCATTTCCCTTTTTGGAACTCGTTTCAACAATTAGGAACTCCCGTTTATTCTGATTTACAGAGTGGAGCTTGGTATCCAGTTACATGGTTGTTAATGTTGTTTGGGAAGTATGACATTACTTCATTATCGCTAGAAATTATCTCTTGCTATATTATTGCTGGTTTTGGGTTTTTTAAGCTAAGTAGCTATATCCATAATGATAAAAGGGTGGCATTTTTATTAGCATTTTCATATGCTTTATCTGGCTTTATGGTTGGGTCTTCTCAACTTTTACCTTTTTTAATTGGTGTAGCCTGGCTTCCTTGGATTATTTATGCTGGGCTTAGGTTTTTTAGGGAGTTAAAGTATAAATATGCAATCTTATTAGCAACATTTCTGGCTTTGTGCACAACGGGTGCGAGCCCTAACTTTATTATAGTTTTAGTATATTTTTTCTTTGCTATGTTTTGTTTTTATATCTATAAAAACAGAAAGAATAAAACTAATATTTATAAAGTCGTATTAGGTTGTTTATTGATAATGGGGCTTTCAATAGTTTTATTATTACCATATTTAAATGCATTTTATGAATTTTCACCGTATTTTAATAGACTCGAAAAATTAGACTATTCTAGAATTGAAAGTTCTAATTCTTTTACAATTTTTGAATATATATCTTTCTTATATCCGTTTTCAGTTATCTCAAATGCGGAGATTTTTAATCACACTGACCTAACTTTGAGAAACGGATATTTTGGCATAGTTTCCTTATTATTTTTATTTTTATCAGTTTTCTCTTATAAAAACAGGTATTTCAAATCTTTAATTATTATTTCAGTACTGTCTTTATTTTTGGCTGCTGGAGCACATACTTCTTTTTATAAATTAATATATGAGTTGCCATATTTAGGAGTTTTTAGGCACCCATCATTTTATCGATCATACTTTATTTTAAGTGTTCTTTTACTTGCAGGATTTGCTATAAAACGCTGGTTTGATGGTGAGTTATCACAGAAAAAATTCAATATTATATTTCTTAGTTTTTTAGGTTTCACCTTATTTATTTTTATTATTTCACTTACTAAGTCAAAGAGTACTGAGATAACATCAATATTATCTCAGTGGTTGATATCGGAAGAAAAATTTGAAGGAAGTTTAGCTAACCATTTAGTTATTAATAGTGTAATAGTTTTAATCTTATTAGGTGTTTGGTGGTTATTGATTAAAAAGACGAATTATTTTATAGCTACAGCTATTGTATTAGTAATGGATTTATTTATTCAAACTCAATTCTCAATTCCTAAAACGGTGACAAATAAAATAAGTCATACTGTTGTAAAAGACTTTTTTAATAAGTTGCCAAAAGAGATAAATCAAGAACATGTTTATACCTCTTTAAATGATGAGTCATTATCTAAAGGTTTTGAGAAAACTGATGGGTTTTGGAGAAATCTATCAACATTAAATAAAACATTTTCCCATAAAGGGTATAACCCTATGAAATTTCATGAATTTGAAAAAGCAGAAGATGATGGAAGGCTGGAACAAGCAATAAACCATAATATATTATATTTTGAAAATACTGAATTAAAATCTAAGAATATTAAGGTAAGTTATAATTTGTTTAGTTCAGAAATTGAGACTCAAAACAAACAAAAATTGATTTTAAACCAAAATTACCATCATTTATGGGAAGCGAATGTTGGTGAACAAAGCTTAGTAATACACCCACACAATAATTTAACAATGGAAGTTGAAATTCCTGCTAATACTAAAGGAAAAATTGTATTTGAGTATAAATC
>JARGOE010000043.1:18856-22822 GCA_029210015.1 Vicingaceae bacterium | reverse complement strand
TTGTTTTTAATCATGCTAGGTAAAAATGGGTTAGCAATTAATCCTCTGCCTATCATCCAATGGTCAATGGTTGGGAAGCGTTCTCTTAACTCATTAAACTTAGCTATCGAAGTAATATCACCATTATAATAAATTTTGTGGTTGGTATTTTCTAAACATCGTTGGAAGGAGTCTAAATCTACACCACCTTTATACAGCTGTTTGCCAATACGAGCATGTATGGCAATATTTTTAATCGGGTAATTTTCTAATATGGGAAATACATCTAATATCTCTTCACTGTTTTCATAACCCATTCTCATTTTCATAGATACAGTTATGTCAGACTCTGCATGAACCTTATCTAAAACTTCATCTATTTTGGCGGGTTGGCATATTAATCCAGAGCCCATTCCTCGTTTTGTAACCATAGGGTAAGGGCAACCTAAATTCCAATTAAGTTCTTTATAACCTAAACTTTTAACATAGTTGGCCACAAATAAAAACTCCTTTGCATTGTTGGTCATTATTTGAGGTATTAACTCAGGTACATTGTTGTTTTTAGGTAGGTTGTCTTTTTCGTAAGCAGGTTTAATTACCAACTTACCGTTTAAACGAATGTAGGGAGAATAAAAAGTGTCAATACCTCCAAAATATTTATGAAAGGTGTTTCTAAAACGAAAATCGGTAAAACCTTGTAATGGAGAAGAAAGTAATTTAAAACTCATTTTAACCTTCTAAGTATTCCCAATCTTTAATTGGTTCAAAATCTTTTAAGGTTTCAAAGTAAGAAGGGTGTGTTAAAACACTTTCTACATCTACTTCTGGTAATAAATCATCTATTAAACCATTTTTCACAAAAATTAAGTTAAAGCCATAATCATTAGCTCCAACTAATCGGTAGCCTTTTCGTTTAGCTAAATTAACCATTGCTACCGGAGATGCTCCATGATAAATTGGGTGCTTGCCTGGGTAAACATAGTTTTCGTCATAAGGAACAACTATATTATTTAAACCAAATTCAATATGAGTTTCTATAATTACTACTTGAGGTTCTACCACTTCTATTTTATCCCATATCCAATAATCATTGCCATCAATATCAATAGATAATAAGCCTATTTCTCCTTTTAAATTAGCTTTAGTAATTAACTCGTTAATGTTTTTACGAGTAATCATTGCATTAATAAAAGTGGGTTTGTAAAACCATGGGTGAGGATATTTAGAAAAAAACTTTCTACCGCGTTTTATACTTCTTGGGTTGCCATCTAAAAACAAACCATACCAACCAAAATGGAAACACAAATTAGCTGAGTTGCTATTTACACCATCATCAGAACCAATCTCAATAAAGGTTTTTTTAGTCATCCCAATTAAAGAGAAAATATAAAGCAATAAGCCATCTTCTTCAAATTGAGAAAAAACTCTAAAACCAGTATCTTTAAATTTAGGTAGGGTACCATTTTTAGCATCTTGCTGATACTTTTGGTATAGCTGCACCTGATTTATTTGAACTTCAGGTGAAAGGCGATTTCTAACTTTTAATATTAAAAACCAATCTTTTAATTTGTATTTAATCCAGCTTTTCATTTTGTAGTAGCAACAAATGTAGTGTTTTTTAAATGTAACCCATTATCCAATAGACGGTAAATCCTATCCATTCTTTAATCAACATTTGCCATCTTGCTAAACTATCTACACTAGGAATAAATAAGTGATCTAATAAAAACTTTCTAGGTCCTGCTTGTTGGTCAACACTATAAGGAGTTACTGAAATACCAACTTTAGTGAAACAGCGTTTGGCTCTTGGCATGTGTGATGCAGAGGTTATTAATACAAATTTGCCATTTTTATATTCCTGATTTAGAATTTCAGCGCTATTTACAGCATTCTCTTTTGTGTTTTTTGATTCTGATTCGATGATTAAATCTCTTTCGGGAATACCAATCGATATTAAAAAATCTTTAATGTAAAGTGCTTCTTTTTCATTTGGCCTCATAATTTGCCCAGAGCCACTAGATACCATTATTTTTTTTGCTTTACCAGTTTTGTAAAAGCGAATACCTTCAGTTAGCCTATCTGTAGAAGAGTGGAATTGTACTAATTCTTGATCTGGATCGTAATTGCTAAAGCCTCCTAAAATAATTGCAACATCGTATTGCTCTGTTAATTGACTAAATGGTTGGTTGCGTTCTTCGTAAGCTCTTACAAATTCATCTGTAATAAATGCATTAGAAAAAAAGTAAAAGCAAATTAAAGAAGTCCATAATAAACGCTTTTTGCGTAGCGGTTTTTTTGCTAACATTCCCCATAAAAACAAACCAAAAATCCATACAATTGGTGTTGTTAAAAAGAAAAGTATTTTGGATAGATAGAAAAACATGGTTAATGAGACAGTTCCTCAAGCGCTTCAATCCATTTAGGATGATCATTTAAGCTTTCAACTAATTGCCATTTTTCACCACCATTCTCTTCAAATATTTCTTTAAATTCTACCCCAACTTCAATGGTTGTTTCTAAACAGTCGGCAATAAATGAAGGTGAGAATGCTAATACATTTTTAACACCTTCTTTGGCTAGATCTGCAATAACAATGTCAGTGTATGGTTTTAACCATGGGTCTTTAGCTCTAGTTTCTAATCTTGATTGGAAAGTAACTACATAATCATCATTGCTTAGTCCCATTTTAGCTGCAACTAATCTTGATGTTTCATAACATTGAGCTCGATAACACAATCTGTTTTTGTCATGATATTTTTTACAACAATTTTCATTTAGTTGACAATATCCGCTATCTGAATCTTTTAATATGTGTCGTTCAGGAATACCATGATAGCTAAACACGATTTTGTCAAATTCGTTTGTTTTCCAATATTTATTACCCAACTCAACTATTGTTTCTATAAATTTCTCATTTTGTAAGAAGTTCTCTACAAAGTTAATGTTGGGTGAATAGTTAATATTTTTAAGTTCTGTTTTTACTTTTTCAATACATGTTTTTGTAGATGAAGAAGCGTATTGAGGATAAAGTGGAATTACTTTTAAATCTGTAATTCCATCAGCTTTTATTTGTTGTAATACAGAGTTAATTGATGGGTTTTGGTAACGCATACCTAAATATACTTTAGTATCGTTCCCTATTTTCTCTTGTAATAGCTTTTCAACTTGTTTACCATAATACATTAACGGAGAACCATTCTCTGTCCATACTTGTTGGTAGATCTCTGCAGATTTAGGTCCACGAACTGGAGCTATAATTAAATTAACCAATATCCAACGAGTTAAAAAAGGAAGATCAATGACATATTCATCCATTAAAAACTCTCTTAAATACTTTCTTACATCTTTAACCGAAGGACTATTTGGAGTACCTAGGTTAATTAACAAAACTCCTTTTTTCATGGTAGCAAAAGTAATAATAAAGGATAGGGAATTAAAAGTTTATTGATAATTTAGTCTTATGGAATATTCGTATTTAAAAGCATTGCATATTATATTTATTGTAACCTGGTTTGCAGGTCTGTTTTATATAGTAAGATTATTCATTTATTATGTTGAAGCTGGAGATGAGGAAGAGGGTGCAAAAGCTATTTTGCAAAAGCAATATAAAATAATGAGTAAGCGTTTATGGTATGGTATTACTTGGCCTTCGGCATTGTTAACTTTGTTTTTTGCGAGTTGGTTATTATTTTTTACAGAAGTAGGAAGAGCATATATGCTGCAGCCCTGGATGCATATCAAATTGACATTTGTTGTAGCATTATATATTTATCATTTTTTCTGCCACAGAATGTTCACCCAATTAATAAATGATAAGTTAAGCTATTCTTCATTTAAATTGAGGTTATGGAATGAAGTGGCAACAATCTTTTTATTTGCTATTGTATTTTTAGTGGTATTAAAAAATAATATTAGTTGGGTTTGGGGTGTTGTAGGTACTTTAGTTTTAGGGATACTGCTCTTTTTTGGAATTAAAGCTTATCGAAG
>JARGOE010000043.1:17346-18756 GCA_029210015.1 Vicingaceae bacterium | reverse complement strand
AAATAGATTTTAACATAATTAATTTCTCTAAAGCTCTTTTTAATAAATGGTATTGGTACCACATAGAATAGTGATAAGGTTCCCATAGGAATTAATAATATCCAACATGTTGAATTAATAAAGAAAAGACTAATAAGACCTGTAATACCCGAAAGGGCTGAAAAAATGCTTAATACTTTTTGATGTTTAACTACCCACTGAAGTCTTTCTCCAAGATCTCTATAGGTACTTACCTTTTGCTTTAATCGGAATAGTCGCTGACCATTATAGGTAATGAAGGTGAAACAAAATACGATTAATAGAATTAACCAAGAATTATCTTTTGGTAGGTTAAATAAAGTATAAGTTAGATGTGTATAAGCAGCAACACAAACAGAAACAAATAAATTAGAATAAATGATGATTTTGATGAATGAAAGTAAAAGTTTCAAGACTTTACTTTTTGTCATCATTTCCATTTACAATAAGGCCAACTAAGAAGCCTGCAGCCATTCCTATAACACTATTTCTTAAAACAGATTGTGTTCGTTTACTTCGGGCAATACGTTCGTAACCTCTAAGATATTCATCCTCTTTAATATACTTTGTGTCAGTTAAAAGTTTTTGATTTACCTTAGTAGGGAATACTAGTGTGATAGCAGTGTAAACTAATGGAATAGGTATGTAAACAAAGCTTTGGTCTCTTTGCATCATAAATCCAGATGCAGCACCAATTCCAAGTGCAGCGATATTAGCTACTCTAGGTTTAAATGAAGTGTAGGCATCTCTTTCACCAAAAACAAAAAGCTTCATATCTTCAACCTTTAAAAAGTTGCCAGATAGAGTGTCGTATTCATAAACAATGTTTTCTTGATTATTTTGCTTGTATGAAAATATACGGTACTTATCTAAAATGATTTCTTTGTCTTTATCATCTTTAAAAGTGAACTCATATTTAGTTTTATCTAATAGCGTACCTTTTAAAATTTTTCCATTTAAAAATAATATTTCATCATTTTGACCATTCGCAGTAAATGCAAAAAAACCAATAACAATCGTTAATATTATTTTAAGTGTTGTTTTCATGAGTTAAAAAGCTAAACGGTTATGTATAGCAGTTGGTTTACTTTCAGCCCAAAAATAGTTATAGAAAACAGTTATTACAACACAAATAAGACAAAACTTAAAAATAGTAGGGTTTACGGAGTGCTTTAAATGCTAAAACCCACAGTTACAAGATTTAGAGAATTTGATTTTAGTGTTGGGAAGTAAAGATTTAATTTTATCATGTTCGGCTTTACTCATTAAAATTACACGCATATCAATTTCTTTTAAGGTCATTTGTAACTCTTTGATTTCATAAGGTAAAGATCCAATATCGTTTCCCCACAAGTCCATAAATTCTAGTTTTTTTAAAAACCGTATTTCAGG
>JARGOE010000043.1:9561-17246 GCA_029210015.1 Vicingaceae bacterium | reverse complement strand
AAAGTAATAGAACGATAACAATGTTTATCTTACTGAAATACTTGTATGGTTTTTTCTTTGTCAATTTCTAGTTGTGTTTTTAAATCTGAAAACTGTTCAAATTTTTGTTCATTTCTAATGCGTTGATAAAACTCTATTCTTAGAGTTTTATTATAGATGTTTTCGTTAAAGTTAAAGATATTTACTTCAATAGTTTCACTAGTACCGTTAATTGTTGGTCTAGTTCCAATATTTAGCATCCCCTTATAGGTAGTGTTGTCAATAATAACTTTAACAGCGTAAACACCTTTTGCAGGAATTAGTTTGTACCACTCATCAACTTTTATATTAGCTGTGGGAAAACCTATTTCTCTACCTTTTTGATTTCCTTCAACAACTGTGCCTTCAATAAAATAGTTGTAACCTAAAAACTGGTTGGCTGCATTAATCTCACCTTCATTTAATGAATTTCTTATTTTGGTAGAGCTAATATTTACTTGTTGAATTTCTTGTGCCATAATCTCTTCTACTTTAAAGTCGTATAGAGGGGCTAATTCTTGTAAATGCTCAAAAGAACCTTCTCTGTTTCTTCCAAAATGGTGGTCGTAACCAATTACTAAAGTTGCCACATTAAGTTGGTTTACTAGAATATCCCGAACAAATTCAGTTGAACTTAAACGTGAAAATTCTTTTGAAAAGGGATGAATAATTAAATGATCAATTCCAGCTTTCTCTAATAGTTTGATTCGTTCATTAATAGTGTTTAATAAACGCAAATCATTATCATCAGGATAAAGCACCATTCTAGGGTGAGGAAAAAAGGTAAGTAAAACCGATTCGCCATTTATTTTTCTTGCAGCATTTTTGAGTTGGCTAATTATTACTTGATGACCTGAGTGAACCCCATCAAATGTGCCAATTGTTACTGCTGTTCTTCCAGTGTTTTCGTACGCTTCAATACTTCTGTAAACCTTCAATCAAATAGTGTTAAAACTGCTAAAATTATGTTCTTTAATTCTTTACAAATATCTATAATAAAATTAAATAAAAATAATCTTAAAAGTGTTGTAATTAAATAGGTAATTTATAGTACTTTTGCCACTTCAAAATCGAATAGAAAACTTATTATAAAAACATAAAAATTATGTCAGGTAATACCGGGAAAATAACCCAAGTAATTGGACCTATTGTAGATGTTAGCTTTGATACTGAAAAAGGAGCTTTACCAAATATATTAGATTCATTAGAAATCACTAGAGAAAATGGACAAAAAGTAGTTTTAGAGTGTCAACAGCATGTTGGTGAAGATACTGTTAGAGCTATTGCGATGGATGCAACTGATGGTTTAAAAAGAGGGATGGAAGTTCTTTCAACAGGCTCTCCTATTATGATGCCAATTGGTGAAAAAATTAGAGGAAGATTGTTTAATGTTTTAGGAGATGCTATTGATGGTATTGGAGAAGTTTCTAAAGATGGAGGTTATCCAATTCACAGAGACCCACCTAAATTTGAGGAGTTATCTACTTCATCTGAGGTATTATTTACTGGTATTAAAGTAATTGACTTAATTGAGCCTTATTCTAAAGGTGGTAAAATTGGTTTATTTGGTGGTGCAGGTGTTGGTAAAACCGTATTAATTATGGAGTTGATCAACAACATTGCAAAAGGTCACTCAGGTTTATCAGTATTTGCTGGTGTAGGAGAAAGAACAAGAGAGGGGAATGATTTATTGAGAGAAATGATTGAATCTGGCGTTATCAAGTATGGTAAAGCATTTGAAGAGTCTATGGAAGAAGGTGGATGGGATTTATCTAAGGTAGATAAAGAAGGTTTATCAGGTTCTATGGCAACATTAGTTTTCGGACAAATGAATGAGCCTCCTGGAGCAAGAGCAAGAGTTGCTTTATCTGGATTAACATTAGCTGAGTATTTTAGAGATGGTGAAGGTGATGGACAAGGGAAAGATATCTTATTCTTTATTGATAATATCTTTAGATTTACACAAGCTGGTTCTGAGGTGTCTGCCTTATTAGGACGTATGCCTTCAGCGGTAGGTTACCAACCTACATTAGCATCAGAAATGGGTGCGATGCAAGAAAGAATTACATCTACTAAAAATGGTTCTATTACATCTGTTCAAGCGGTTTACGTGCCTGCAGATGATTTAACAGATCCAGCACCAGCAACAACGTTTGCTCACTTAGATGCAACTACAGTACTTTCTCGTAAAATTGCTGAGTTAGGTATTTATCCTGCGGTAGATCCATTGGATTCTACTTCAAGAATTTTAACTGCAGACATTGTTGGTGATGAGCATTACAATACTGCACAAAGAGTTAAAGAAACTTTACAACGTTATAAAGAATTACAAGATATTATTGCGATTTTAGGTATGGACGAATTATCTGAAGAAGATAAATTGGTTGTACATAGAGCAAGAAGAGTTCAACGTTTCTTATCACAACCTTTCCATGTTGCTGAGCAGTTTACTGGTTTAGCAGGTGTGTTAGTATCTATTGAAGATACTATTAAAGGGTTTAACATGATATTAGATGGTGAAGTTGATGAATACCCTGAAGCAGCATTTAACTTAGTAGGTTCTATTGATGAAGCTATTGAGAAAGGTAAGAAAATGATGGCTGAAGTTTAATTAGAGAAATTATGCAATTAGATATAATTACACCAGAAAAAAACGTTTACTCAGGAGAGGTAGAAATGGTAAACTTACCAGGTTCTGATGGTTCTTTTGGAATATTAAAGGATCACGCACCGTTAGTATCTACATTAAAGGCAGGAGAAATTAAAGTTGTTGAAAATGGCAGCGAGAAATTATTTTCTGTTAAAGGTGGAGTAGTTGAGGTAAACAGTAATAAAATAATTGTATTAGCAGAGTAAATGCTAATTAAATCAAATTTTAAAAAGAGGGAAGCAAATTTGCTTCCCTCTTTTTATTATGAAGAATTCCCTAAATTTACCATTCATACATGAAACACTTACTTAGCATAAAAATATTAACTGAATACCCAATGTGGTTCAGTTTTTTTTGTATGCTATTGGGAGTTATTTATGCCGTTGTTTTATACCGTAAAGAAGATAAATTAAAAGAAACTAAAAGCTGGTTAGTTAAGTTAATGGCTTCAGCTCGTTTTTTATTAGTTACTATCCTATCATTTTTATTATTGTCTCCCTTTGTAAAAACCTTATTTAATAAGGTAGAAAAGCCTGTTATTATTATTGCTCAAGATAATAGTACTTCTATTCTTTTAAATAAAGATTCTACTTTTTATACAACAGAGTATCTTCAAAAATTAAGTAAGCTTAAAGATAAATTAGAAGAAAATTATGAAGTGAAAACTTACACATTTGGTGAACAGTTAACTGAAGGTTTAAAGGTAGATTATAATCAAAAAATAACAGATTTATCTTCAACTTTTGAAGACATAATGAATAAGTTTTATAATAGAAATGTAGGAGCTTTAATTTTAGCTTCTGATGGTATTTTTAATCAAGGTGCTAATCCTATTTTTAATTCTGGTATAGAATTTCCAATCTATACAGTTGCAATGGGAGATACTTCGTTGCAGCGCGATATCGTTTTAAAAGAAGCAATACATAATAAAATCACTTTTTTGGGCAATCAATTTCCGATAGAGATAGAGGCTTTAGCATATCAGTGTGAAGGGAGTACTACTAAATTAACAGTTACTCATAATGGGAAAAAATTGTTTGAAAAGAATTATAGCATAAATAAAGATCAATTTAGTATTGCTGAAAATTTATTGTTTGAGGCTGATAAAGTGGGAGTACAGCATTATAAAATAATGTTGACTACAGTTCAAAATGAAATTAGTATAGTAAATAATGTTAAGGATATTTACATTGAGGTTTTAGATGGAAGGCAAAATATTTTAGTATTAGCAAATGCTCCGCATCCAGATGTTAAAGCATTAAAATTGAGTATTGAAAACAATGAAAATTATAAAGTTACTTCGCAATTAGTTGAAACTTTTGATGGTAATGTTGAGCCTTATAGCTTAATAATAGTTCATCAAGTTGCTTCTGAAATTGCAGCCATAAAAAAAATCTTATCTACTAATGTTTCAACCTTATTTGTATTGGGGAACCAAACCAATATTAATCAGTTTAACCAATTAAATGTTGGGCTAAGCATTAATAATTCTCGAAATAAGTTTAATGAAGTAACTCCATCATTCGAGCCTAATTTTCCATTATTTACACTTTCTGAAAATACAGTAAAAATGATGGGTCAAACTACACCAGTTGTAGCATCTTTTGGTACTTATCAATTAAAGCAAGAAGGTTATGTGTTGTTGAATCAAAAAGTTGGGAGTGTAGTTACTGATAATCCTCTGATGGTATTTTTTCAGCAGAATGGCAAAAAAATCGGAGTTTTTGCTGCTGAAGGTTTTTGGAGATGGAGAATGCAAGATTTTTTACAAAACAAATCACACGAAAACTTTAATGAATTAATAAATAAAACGGTACAGTTCTTATCTGTTAAAGAGGATAAAAGTAAGTTTAGAATTATAACTAAAAATAATTATTTTGAAAATGAAGAAATTCTTTTTAATGCTGAGCTGTATAACCAAAGTTATGAATTGGTAAATGAGCCTGAAATAAAAATTGACTTAGTTGATGAAAATGATGTTAAGTATAGCTTTGTTTTTAATAGAACTACAACCGCATATTTACTAAATGCTGGAATATTACCTTCTGGATTTTACACGTACAATGCAAAAGTGAAATTTGGTGAAAAAGATTATACTGAGATGGGTCAATTTCAAATAAAACCATTGTTATTAGAAGCAAACAACACGGTTGCTAATCATCAGTTAATGCAAAATATTTCTGAAAAATTTGGTGGAAAATTATTTTTCCCAAAAGAAATTGAGCAAATAGAAAAGGTTGTGTTAGCCAATGATAATATTGCTTCTGTGATTTATGAAGAGAATGATTTGAAAGAATTAATCAACCTAAAATGGATATTTTTTCTATTAATAATATTGCTTGGGTTGGAATGGTTTTTACGTAAACGTAACGGAGCTTATTAATCTTACGTAATATATTCATCTAAGCATCGTTTTGTTTTTATGTAATAATGTTTAACTTTAACCTGTTATAAGTTTAATAGAAATGAAAAAATCACTTTTTAGTAAAATATTAGCATTTGTTTTTGTAGCGAGTTTAGCTATACCGGTTTCTATGACTATGCAGTCTTGCAGTAAAAAAGCGAAATTTCAGAAACCTAGAAACGGTGGGAAAAAAGTTAATTCTTCTGGTCGTGTTGGTAATAGAAGACACAAGAACAGCCATGTTTGGGGTAAGTAAACCTTTAATTAATAATTATTCGCTTAACTACTCTGTTATTTTCTGTTATTACCGAAACTAGGTAAACTCCTTTTGTTTGTGTCCTTAAATCAATAGTTGTTTTATTGTTATTGTTTGGCTTTTGGTAAACAATATTTCCTAAAACATCAAATATTTGAATATTATATGTTTTACTATTATCACTATTGATAGTAAATAATCCATTTGTAGGATTTGGATAAATATCAAAGGTATTTATAGTTAATTCATTAATTCCTGTTGTGCTAATACAAAAAGGGAAAACTAAACTATCACTATTAAAAGTGGTGTTTTGAGCAATAGTATCTCCAAAATTATTAACTAGATAAATAGACCCACTCCCAAATGCGCAACAAAAGCCATCTCCGTAACTATCTTTTAATACTAAAGTAAAACAACTATCGTATAAACAAAGGCTTTCAGTAATTTGTTGACCTCCATTTATGCTTGCATAGCCAGGACTTTCAATGTAGGTGCTACCACCACCATCTCTAATCAACCATGATGTTTCACCTCCAAAGTTATCCGTGTTTAAATATAAAGTAGCAAAAGTTGGGTTGGCATTAGAAATAAAACTTGTGTTTGCACTATCGTTTAAATGGTTTTGATCAGTTGTGCTATTAGGGTTAGTACAAAAGGCTCTAAAAGTGTGGTTACCACTTGGAATATACATAGTAGGTAAAATAATACTATCTACTCCAAAAGAAGGTAAACTACCACTCCAGTTCAATTGATTAACACCAAGTGCATCTAACTCGTAGTTAACATCCAATGACGTTAATGTGGCTGACCCATGGTTTCTAATGGTAATCTTTGGAGTTATTGAATCACCACAAACGAAAGCTGGAACTCTAGAAATATTTAACAATACTGCATCATTAGTAAGTGTAACTCCATTAGGGTCATATCCATTCATGATTGGAGTCCCAGTATTATTGGGGTCTAACCAAAATTTAAGTTGTTTGGTTGTGTTGGGGTCTGTATCCCAAGAATAAGAAAATTTGCCGTAAAAATCAAAATCATCATTGTTACAAGCAGCATCACCACCATGTAATTGTCCAACAATTCTATGGTTTTGATCATAAAGAGGAGAACCTGATGAGCCGCCTTCTGTAGTTCCAGAATTCCAATCTAAAACTTCCCAATGATCTATCCCAGCACTATAATATCCCGATTCAATTAAAGGGTTTAAATCGTGTGATATCTTTTTTACATCTCCAGCTGGGTGGTGTATCCCAGTTGCACTTGTTGGTGGAGTATTGATGTTAGACCACCCAGCATAAAATACATTGTAAGTTGAGGGTGGAATGCTAGATAACTCAACTAATGCAAAATCAGAAGGGCTATCAGTAGCTCTAACCGTACATCCGCTAATAGTTTGTGTTGTAATACCATCTATATTATTAGTACAATCAGGTGATTGATAATTAAACATAAAAATATTATTAGATTGAGCACCACAATGGTTGGCCGTAAGAACAAATGGAGTTCCATCTTGAGGAACGTTATTGATTAAAGCACCAGAGCAAAATCTTGTGTTTCCAGCTGTTAAAAGCATTACAGCAGAACGAATTTCAAAATCCCAAAAAGATGTATCACATATCGCATTAACATTACAATTTCCAGAGCTACCAAATGCTTTTAATTGTTTGAAAAAATCACGGTAGCCGTGTATCACTGAGTTTACCTGAATACTTCCTTGACCAGCAACTGATGCAGGTTCGTAATATTCCAAAATTGCAAAGTCTCCTTTAATAGGGCTAGTAGAAAATAAGTTATTAGCCTTGTTATTTTGTGAGGTAAAAGCTCCTAAGGTTTGATTTTTATTAAATACAAAAAAAGTAGCTCCATTCGGTATGTTAAAAGCATTAAAATTAAAGTTAATACTCAGTGCATTTGGAGAGTTTATTTCTAGTCTCCATACTCTATCACCATTTGGTAAGGTTTCCCAAATGCCGGAATTATTAAGGTTAAGAGATACGCTTCGTTCAATACCAAAACGCCAAGGAATATCTTTGTGTTGGTCAGTAACTATATCTTCAGCTATAAAATTTTGAACATTTAGTTGAGTTAAAGTATGTTTAGGAACTTGCTGTCTTAGTGTTTTATTTAAACTATATGGTGAACCACCATGACTAATCTGGCCAAAGCAAGTTACACTTAGGAATGTAAAGAGGATTAAAACTAGTTTGTTCATATCTATACTATATACGATAAAGATAAGTATTCTCTATTTTATTAAACGTTTAATTTAATTAAAGGTTGAAATTTTGCAATCTACTACCACAATGTTTACAATGTTTTGCATCATCGGAATGCCCTTCTAGTGAGCATTGTGG
>JARGOE010000043.1:0-9461 GCA_029210015.1 Vicingaceae bacterium | reverse complement strand
CATCTAAAGAGAATTCAATAAAGTAAACACCTGAAGCAAAGCTAGACGTGTTAAAAGACTCTCTGTAAGTTCCAGAACTTAATTGTCCTAAATAACGATTTGTTAATTCTTTACCAGTAATATCAATTAATCTGATACCAACATTGCTGTTGTTTTTAATGTCAAATTTAATTTTGATTTCATCGGTAGCAGGGTTAGGGTAAGAAACTAATTGATTTACAACTAAATTTTCACTTACTCCAACTGGAAAAACGAAAGATATTTGATCAATAAATAGTTTACTCCCTGGGTTATCACCAGAAAATGCACCTACTAAAACAGTATCAGGAGTCATGCTTAAACTAATAGGTTGATTGAATAATGTATAGGTTGATGCAGGAGTAATTTGGGTTCCATAATTTCCAACACTTGATCCATTATTTTTAAACTCTAAACTAACCCAAGAAGTATCAGTTCCACTAATAGTATTTTTATAGTAAAATTCAACAGCAACTGGATTAGAAGTGTATGGCTCACCTCCAAATAAACCATTCTCATCAAAATCCCCATTTGTAGCTATACCAGCAATAGTATCATTATTACTGTTTGAAATAGTTGTTAACTCCATTGCAAAATTACCAGAATATTTGTCAGTTGATTTAATAACTGGTAATACAGGTTCTCCTATAGCAACATAATTACTAGTTTTCCATCCCGTTGGATCATCAGCATTTACATTTGTCCAGTTTTCAAAACCTCCATTTTGAACTGAGGCAGTTTGGTTTCCCTTTTTTAATTGAATGTCGTCAAACTGAATCCAAGTACCAGGTTTTCCATTCCAATTGTTTAATGGGTCACCACTAGCAGCTGCAAATAACAAGGAATCAGAAGCTATAGCATTAACATAAAATGCAAAGCGTTTCCACGTAGATTGTGTTCCAGCAGGTATATAGTAAATACCACCACCTGTAACAGTTGACATAAAAGTTGTTCCTACTATCATTGAACAAGAATCTCCAGCTTGGATATCATATTTATAATAACCAACTATACTATCAACTCCATTTAGAGAAGTAGGTTGCCCTGGTGTTTGATTTTGGGGATCACCGCTAGTAAAATAGCCAAAAATAGTATCTCCAAAAGTTGGAGAAACTACAGATTCTAATCTTACAGAATAGGTTCCAGAATTAGCATCAGTAGAAGGGTAAACAGCCATTCCACCTTCTACCCATCGTTCATTAACAGTTGTTTCATGATCATCTAAATTTGGAACAGATGTAGTTGTCCAATTTTCAAAGCCTTCGAAAAATTGTCCATAAGATGTTAATCCTAAGGCAGCACTAATTGTAAAAAGTAAAAGTTTTTTCATAGTATAAAGTTTTTGTTTATAATACAATAATAAACCAAAATAGAATGAAAACCAATGATTTAAGTCAGTTTTGCTAAAGGATATCTGTACTGCCAATTCCTTCTCTTAAAATTTCAGGATCATTGTTGGTGCAGTCAATAATTGTAGAAGCTTCATTTTCTCCAAAACCTCCATCTATAACAATATCAACTCTAGTTTCATATTTTTCATGAATCAATTCGGGATCTGAAATGTATTCCAGAATTTCATCATCATCATGAACAGAAGTAGAGATTAAAGGGTTCCCTAAAACCTTTACAAGTTCTCTTGCAATATTGTTGTCAGGCACTCTTATTCCAATGGTTTTCTTTTTAGACTTAAACAGTTTTGGGACACTTGTATTAGCATTTAAAATAAAGGTGTAAGGTCCAGGCAAAGCCCTATTCATCAATTTGTATATGTTATTACCAAATTGAACGGTATAATCTGAAATATGACTTAAATCGTAACAGATTAATGAAAAGTTTGCTTTCTCTAGTTTTATACCTTTTAATTGAGCCATCTTTTCAACAGCTTTACGATTCATTAAATCGCAAGCCATACTGTAAACAGTATCTGTTGGATAAATAATTATTGCACCTTTTCTTAATTGAGTTACAATTTGATCAATTTTTCGTTGATCTGGATTATCTGGATGAATTTGGATTAACATTATTTATTTGACTTTGCGTGGTCTGCTAAAAATTGAGCTAATCCACTATCTGTTAAAGGGTGTTTTAATAGGCCCAAAATAGCACTCAAAGGTCCAGTCATCACATTAGCACCAATTTCAGCACAATTAATAATGTGCATGGTATGACGAACAGATGCAGCTAATATTTGAGTATCATATGCGTAGTTATCAAAAATTATTCTAATGTCTTCAATTAATCGTAAACCATCAGTTGAAATATCATCTAACCTACCAATAAATGGAGATACATAAGTTGCTCCAGCTTTAGCTGCTAATAATGCTTGTCCAGATGAAAATATTAATGTACAGTTGGTTCTTATTCCTTTATCAGAAAAATATTTAATTGCTTTTACACCATCTTTAATCATAGGTACCTTAACAACTATTTGTTCATGTAAATCAGCTAAAGCTTCACCCTCTTTAATCATTCCGTCATAATCTGTTGCTATAACTTCAGCACTAACATCACCATCAACAATTTCACAAATTGCTTTGTAATGTTTCATTACGTTGTCGTAACCACTAATACCTTCTTTGGCCATTAATGATGGATTGGTAGTAACACCATCTAAAATCCCTAAATCTTGAGCTTCTTTGATTTGCTGTAAGTTTGCTGTATCTATAAAAAATTTCATTGAGAATAATTTGATTATACATCAAAAGTAGATACTCGGATTGATATCCTAAAATAAAGATGTGAACAAGTGTTGAAAAGGATTATCTAAACCGCTCTATTAATTCTTTTTTCCTAATAGGAGAAACATCAACAATGCTTTCATCAGACATTTTTACTTGACCACCTTTGCCTTTGATGTATTTTGTAATAAACTGTAAATTAACTAAATGTGATTTGTGAACTCTTATAAAATCAAATTCAGAAAGTAGTTCATCAAAATGTTTTAAGGTTTTAGAAACTAAATATTTTTTACCATTGGTTAGATAAAAATTAGTGTAGTTATCATTAGCTTCTGCACGAATAATTTGATTAACGTTTACTACTTCAAAACCATCCATTTGAGGCAGTACTATTTTTTTGTGTTGGATGTTACTGTTTTTGATATTATCCATTAAAATTTTAGTGTGAAAAATATCTTCACCTGCCTTTTTGTTGGCTGTTATTTTAGCAACAGCAACAACTAATTCATCTATGTCAATAGGTTTTAAAATATAATAAGCTGCACTTAGGTTTAAAGCTTTTATAGCATAATCGCGATAGGCAGTAACAAATATAATTTCAAAATCAACTTTATCTAAGCTTTCTAATAAATCAAACGCATTGCCATAAGGCATTTCAATATCTAAAAAGACAACATCTGGGTTGTGTTTCTGTATGGCTATTAATCCTGTTTGAACAGAATCTGCCATATCTAAAACCGTTACGTTCTCACAATATTTAGTTAAGTAGTTGTTGAGTGTAATTCTACTTGCTTCTTCGTCTTCTACTATAATGGCTTTAAGCTCCATATTAAATATCTTTTTTAATAAAGTTTTCTTGAAGAATTTTAACAGTCACAACAGTTCCTGTTGGTTCATTGTCCTTAATTTCAACATCTAACTTTGCTTTATAAATATCACTTATAATTTTTAAGCGAGAGTCAATGTTTTTTAACCCAGTTGATTTTTGAATTTTTTGATTCTCAGTCTTTAACTCTTGTGATTTCTCTCTTCCAATTCCATCATCAATAATAGTAACAGTAATAGTTTTGTTACTTTGATTAATAGAAACTTTTAAAAAACCTTTCTCTTTTTTGTATCGTAATCCGTGCCATACAGCATTTTCAATATAAGGTTGTATGAGCATAGGCGGAATAAAAAATTCTTCAGTATTAATGCTTTCGTCAACTTCAAAACTATAATCGAACTTATCATTAAATCGGTGGTGCTCTAATTTTAAGTACATCGATAAAATGTCAATCTCCTTGGCTAATGAAATAAAATCTTCCTGAGAGTTTTCCATTACATCACGCATTAAGCGAGAGAAATCTGCTAAATATCTATTGGCAGCACGTTCATCACTTTTAGATATAAAACTGTTTACAGAGTTTAAGGCATTAAAAATAAAGTGCGGGTTCATTTGAGCTCTCAGTGATTTTAACACTAACAATTGATTGGCTTTGTTCTTGGCTTTATTACTTCGGTAAACCAAAAAGGCAGTAATAATTAAAACAATAAGCCCTAAAATAAGCGAATAAGTAAGCACTTTTTGTTCGCTAATAAATTGCTCTTGTATTAGTTTTTCTTGACGTAAAAGCTCAATTGTTTTTTCGCTTAACTGCTTATCTTTTTCTAGTAAAGAAAGTTTGTTTTGAGCATTTTCCAACATTTCTCCTTTTAGGTTTTGAGATTTTAGTTGGCGTTCTCTCATTTTGTATAGAGAGTCTTCAAGAATTAAATATTCTTTGTATTTTTTTTCAGCTTCTTCTGCCAGCCCACTTTTATTATAGGCTTCAGAAAGTACTTGGGTAGCTCTACTTTTATTTGCAATATCTCCTGTTTTATCAGATATTTCAATAGAATTTTGAAGACTTTGAATTGCTAATTCATTATTGTCTTGTTGAATATAAAAATTAGCTAAGTTGATGCTGTTGGCAGCAACTTCACTTTGGTTGTTTCTTTTCTGATTGTAATCTAAAGCTTCTTGGTTTAATTCAATACCTTCATTAGAATTCCTTTGATTTTCGTAAATGTTTGAAATGTTGGTGTAAGCCTGATTTACCGATTGGTCATCTTCAATTTGTTTAGCAGTGTTTTGAGAAGATCGATAATATTGAATAGCTTGTTTATCATTGTTTCGAGCTTCTTCAACTTCTCCTAATTTTAAATTAGCAATTACTATCCCTTGTTTGTTATCTCGTTTTTTTTCTATGTGCAAAGCTTCGGTATAATGTTGTTTAGCAGCTTTTAGTTCTTTCTCTTTTAGGTAAACATCTCCCAAAGCAATGTGTCCTTTAACTTGTGAAGATTTGTTGCTTTTGCCTTTAGCTAATTTTAAATATCTGCTATAATAGTTATTGGCATTACTATAATCGTTTAGCTTTTCTGCAGATTTCCCAATGTTGTAATAAATTTCAAAAATTGAAGAAAAGCCTTGTTTATTGTAGATAGCAATTGCTTTGCCATAGTTTTTGTAAGATAAATTGTATTCGTTGAGTTTATAATTAAATTCTCCTAACAACTTATATGCATCAGCTTCTTCTTTAAGGTAATTATCTTTAATAGCTATAAGCAGGGCATCATGAACCAAGTCTAACGCTTTTTCTGGTTCAGATTTAAAAAGCTTCTCGGCTGCTTTTAACTTTTTAGTAGCCTCATTGGGTTTTTGGTAAGATGATTTACTGATTTTAGAAAAGCTTCTTTTCTGTTGGTAAGGTTCGTTTTTCTTGTCTTGACCAAAAGTAATATTGCTTCCTAATAATAAGAAGAAAGCAAGTAGTGCATATGTAAATTGTTTAGTCAATTTTTGATTGTTAATAAGGATAAATGTACTAACTTTTTTATAACCTAAACTCTCGAAAGCCTTGTAAATTCTTGTTTTTAGCGTTTTTTAAAACCAGTGTTTCGGTTTAACTAAATCATTAAGTCTGTTTACTCATTAAAACGTCTGTTTCCCTAATTCTGGATTGATAAGCCGCTGCTACACTTCTAATTTAGTTCTGAATTTAAACCATAAAAAGATGAAAAAACTAACCCTAATTGTTGCTTGTGCATTTGCCATTTTAAATGTGAATGCTATTGAAATTTCAGAACCATTACACAGAGTTATTAATGTAACAGGTAGTGCAGAAATGATTGTTCCGCCAGATGAAATAGAATTGGAGATTACCATGACTGAATATGGAGGTGGAAGCACCATAGCTAAAATAGAAACTGCATTAATGAAATTGCTTTTAGGTAATGATGTGCCAAAGGAACAAGTGGTGTTTAATGGAACGTTCACTTCATTTTATTGGTATTACTGGTGGCACCACAGAAACGACTCAAGAAAATCGAAAAAGCTGATAGTAACCCTTGATGCTAAAACAGATTTTATGAAGTTGGTTAGAGACTTAGATAAGGAGTATATTTCTCATATCAGAATAGCAAAAACCTCTAATAATGACATTCAGAAGTTAAGAAGAGATGTGAAAATTGAAGCGATAAAAGCTGCAAAAGCAAAAGCTAAATATTTATTAGAGGCTGTTGATGAAGAAGTGGGAAGGTTAATTACAGTTGACGAACTATCAGAGTTAAACCATAATCAACATTCATTTTGGAACCATGGTAACACCAACCAAGTGATGAGTAATTCGGTGATGAGTTACAGCAAATCTCGTGGTGGTTATATGGAAAATGTTCCCGAAATAAAATTGAGATATGAAATTAAAACACAATTTGAAATTAAATAACCCCTAAACTTAAAAACTATGAAAACCTTAAATTTAATTACATTAATTATTTTAGCTAGCACTTTATTTGCACAACCTCAAGCTAAAAAATACCCAGCATCAGATATTGATTACCCTGGATTTGTTGAATTAACTGCTGAAGCAGAAGAGCATCGAAAAACACATACAGTTTCCGTTCAACAATTTCTTAATATGGTTAAAGATGAAGGGACAATAATTTTAGATACAAGATCTGAAAAGATGTATAAATCCAAGCATGTAAAAGGAGCGATTCATTTAAATTTCTCTGATTTTACTGCTGGCAAATTAGCTAAACTAATACCAAATAAAAACACCAGAATATTAATTTACTGCAACAATAATTTAGATAAGGATGAAACCTTCTTTGCTCGTAAATCAGCTCCCCTTGCTTTAAACATACCCACATTTATAAATCTGTATGGTTATGGTTATAAAAACGTTTACGAGTTAGATGCTTTAGTACCAACAATTCCTTTGTTTGATAAAGACAAACCTGCCCTTGAATTTGAAGGGGCTGCCGTAAATAATAAATAAATCAATTTGTCATTCTGAGTAGCTGATACTCAGAATGACATTCATTAAAATTTCCGTTATGTATAAAATTTTAATTCCAGTTTTACTGGTTATTGGGATTGTTGCGTGCAGTTCTAAACCAGAAGCAAAAACTATAAACCGATTAAAAATAAAAGCCGCAGCTGCCAAAACTTATTGCGTACAAAAAGGGTTAAATACCGATATGTGTGTATTGGTTGATATGCAAATACATTCGGGTAAAAAACGATTGTTTTTATGGAGCTTTAAAGGAGATTCAATTGTTAAATCAGCAGTCTGCAGCCATGGTACTTGCGATAATTTAACAAATTATGATGCTACTAAAACTCCACAGTTTAGCAATACGCCAGATACACATTGTTCATCTTTAGGAAAGTATAAATTGGGAAAAAGAGGGTGGAGTAGTTTTGGTGTAAACTTTAATTATAAGTTACATGGGTTAGAAAAAACTAACAACAATGCTTACAAAAGGTATATTGTTTTTCACTCTTGGGGTGTAATTGAAGATGAAGAAACTTACCCCATTCACATTGTTGAAAGTTGGGGTTGCCCTGCAGTATCAAATAAATTTATGAATGAAATTGATGTGGTACTAAAAAAGCAAAGCAAATCATTATTGTTTTGGATTTATAAATAGTTTAATGTCTGCTTAATGGAAAAATATTTCGGAAGTTTTGCTCAATCGTTTTAGCCTATATGCAATTCTTAAAACTTTGCCATAAATATTAAATTGAAAATGTAAAGAACTTTTAATTTTAGGGTTGTCTGCTTCTTCCTCTGTAAACGAAATAATAAGCTCATAAACTGTTGTTTTTCTATTTTCCAGTTCATTCATCGCTTTTACATTATTTTCTTTACGTTCATTATTGCAAAGCAGGGTGTCAATAATTCCCCATTTATCATTATACATGTTCTTGTATTCATCTTCAATTGGTGAGTACTTTAAACGTGAAATATTAATTTTACTAGGTATTTTAAGAGAGTCTCTATATTCTTTAACCCAAGCTTTACTATAAGATTTACACTTCCTTTTTATTTTCTGCTTTTGTTTATTAATTACTTTGTATTCATAATCACAAAAAAACTGCCCTTTTGAAATTGAACAAAAGGTTATCAAAACTACTAGAAACCCATATTTAATGTTGTTAGACATCAGTTTAATTTACAGGCTATACGAAAAATTAGATAAAAGGTTATTGCTTAAGTAGATTTTTTAAGTAATTACTGGGCCGGAATAAAAATAAGCGTAGAGGTAATTAAGTCACCATTTTGGTATTCTAACAAAAATTTATCTTTAGTTACACTTTTTACTTTAGTCCAATTAATTTGTAGTTTAGATTTGGTTTTATCTACCTTAAGAACAACTGTTTTTCCAGCGGTAAAAGTACCTTCTACGTGTAGGCCTTCCATAATTCCTGTAAACTTTCCATCAGCTGTAAACTCTATCCAATCTCCTTTTTGACTATCCATTGGGTCGTACTCTTGTCCAAAGTCAATTACTTTATTCAAAGACCATTTTTTGGTAATCAATTCTTTTTTTGTTTGGCTAAAAGCAACTGTGCTAATTAGTAAAAAGGCGATAATAATAGTGTTTTTCATAAGTTAAAAATACTAAAAGAAATAAAAAGGTATAAAAGTAGGTAAGCTACAAAGTGTAAACATATTCTTCGATTAGCTCTAATTCTCCATTTTTATTAAAGTAACTGATAACCTTTTTATTATTAATTGTAGTTTCAGTTTCAATTAAATTAATCTTTACACCATTAATTTTTTTCCTGATTTTAAATGGGTTTTCCGTTAAAGTTGAGTCATTATAATACCAAACTTCTGTAATAGATTTTAAAGTTTTATTTCTGTAGTATGTAAAATTTTTAGAGTAAATAAGCGTATCCATTTTATACTCCTCAATGTAAACAGTGTCTTGTTTTTTGTTTAAGAGATAATTAGTTCCATCAAAAACTCCATTATTAAATTCTTCTACAACCCATAAGTTCCCGTTGTTGTAATAGCATGTTCTATTGTCAACAATATTTCCGTTTTTTATGGTGTATTTACATCTTACTTTACCGTTTAAGTGAAGGTCAGAATGTGGTCCATCACTTTCTGATTTATACATCTCATTAATTGGGTTCTGACTAAAACAAAGGATAGATGAGTATAAACAGATAAAAGCAGTGATTATTTTCATACTACTAATTTACTAAAGAAAATCAAAGGAGAATAAAGTGTGTATATTACTGTTTCTTTTAAACTTTATTAGTTATTATATTTTTATTGTTATATATTGACACTTAATTGGAGTTGTGAGATATTTATTAATGAAGATGAGTAAAAACAGGCTAACAGTTATTTTATTTATTATTGGAGTTGTATCTTTTATACAATCATGTGCTCCATCTCGTGTTGTTCGTCCATTAGAAAAGAATCAGAAAGCGATTTCAGC
>JARGOE010000042.1 GCA_029210015.1 Vicingaceae bacterium | reverse complement strand
GCAAAGTGGCAAGCTTTTGGATGGGATGTTATAGATATGAATGGAAATGACATGAATGATGTTGTTAACACATTAAACGAAGCAAAAAACCGTTTAGGTAAAGGTAAACCTGTTATGATTATCATGAAAACCGAAATGGGACAAGGTGTAGATTATATGATGGGCACTCATAAATGGCATGGAAATGCTCCTAATGATGAACAACTAGCTGATGCTTTAAGTCAATTAGAAGAAACATTAGGCGATTATTAAAATAGCTTATAGCTTAAATTTTGAATTACTTCAAAACAAATATCATCCTATTACTATTAACTCTTAGCTTACTATTTGTAGGAAAATCCTATTCCCAAACACAACAAAAAACACGCATACTTTTTGTGCTTGATGCCTCTCAAAGTATGTTGGGTAAATGGGAAAAAGAGCAAAAGATGCAGGTAGCTACTCGTTTGTTAAGCAACTTAATGGATAGCCTCCAACCTATTGAAAATTTAGAAGTAGCGCTAAGAGTTTATGGGCATCAATACTCTGTAGCTAATGGAGATAGAAGCTGTCAGGATACAAAACTAGAAGTCCCTTTTGGGCCATATAACTACACCAAAATAAAAAAGAAACTTTCTTATATCTACCCTAAGGGAACTACACCTATAGCCTATTCTTTAGAGCAAACAAAAAATGATTTTCCGCCATGTACTAATTGTAAAAACATATTAATATTAATTACTGATGGCATTGAAGAATGTGATGGAGATCCTTGCGCTGTAGCTTTAGCCCTAAAGAAAAACAATGTAACATTAAAACCTTTTGTTATTGGAATGGATTTAGACGTTGAGATGATAGATGCTTTTAGATGTATTGGTACTTTCTACGAAACTAAAGATCAGGAATCATTTCAGAATATATTAAATGTAGTTATCTCGCAAGTAATGAATAACACAACTGTTCAGGTTAACCTTTTAGATGAAGCTGGAAATCCAACTGAAACTGATGTTAATATGACTTTTTACAATAACCACACAAAAGCGATGACTAATAACTTTATTCACACCATGAATAACAGAGGAGAACCTGACACTATTCCTTTAGACCCTGTTTTAAAATACGACCTACAAGTCCACACTATACCAGAAGTTGGCAAGCAAAACATCGAAATTTATGCGGGAAAACACAATATTATTGCCGTTGATGCTCCGCAAGGAATGCTAAAATTAGATATTAATGGTGTTAACGAATATGATGAATTAAAATGTATCGTTAGACAATCTGGCAAAATGAAAACGCTTTATGTGCAAGATTTTGAAGAAATAACTAAATACATTACTGGTAATTATGATTTGGAAATTTTGACTCTACCTAGAATGCATGTTAACGATGTAAATATTAAGCAAAGCCACACTACAAAGGTTTTTATACCCGAACCAGGAGTTGGTATTTTTTACTTGCCAAGCAAAGGTGTTGCAAGCATATTTACTATTGAAAACAATAAATTACAATGGATTAGAAATGTCGACCCAAGCATAGATAGAGAAACAATTGTTTTACAACCTGGGAAATACAAGGTTGTTTATCGAGGATACAATGTAAAACAAGTAATATTTACAAAAGAAAAAGAAATTACAATAAAATCAGGTTTATCAACTCAAGTAAGATTTTAACAGAATAAATACAGATGAAAAAATACACTTATACAGAAAAAAAAGACACTCGCTCAGGTTTTGGTGATGGTTTAACAGAATTAGGTAGAGAAAACGAAAATGTAGTAGCACTTTGTGCTGACTTAACAGGTTCGTTAAAAATGAATGATTTTGAAAACGAAAATCCTGATCGATTTTTTCAAGTAGGAATTGCTGAGGCAAACATGATAGGTTTAGCAGCAGGAATGACTATCGGTGGTAAAATTCCTTTTACAGGTACATTCGCAAACTTTTCTACAAGCCGTGTTTATGACCAAATTCGTCAGTCTGTAGCTTACTCTGGTAAAAATGTAAAAATTTGTGCTTCCCATGCTGGCCTAACTCTTGGAGAAGATGGAGCAACTCACCAAGTACTGGAAGATATTGGTATGATGAAAATGTTACCCGGTATGACTGTAATTAACCCTTGCGACTACAATCAAACTAAGGCTGCAACTAAAGCAATTGCTGACTATAAAGGCCCAGTTTATTTACGTTTCGGAAGGCCAAAAGTACCTGTATTTATGAACGAACCTTTTGAAATTGGCAAAGCCATTCATCTTCAAGAAGGAACTGATGTAAGTATTTTTGCTACCGGCCATTTAGTATGGGAAGCTCTTCAAGCTTGTGAACAACTAGCAGAAAAAGGAATTAGTGCTGAAGTAATAAACATTCATACAATTAAACCATTAGATGTTAAAGCAGTACTAGATTCAGCAAATAAAACTAAATGTGTAGTTACTGCAGAAGAACATATGATTAATGGTGGGTTAGGCGATAGTATTGCTCAAGTTGTTTGTCAAAACAACCCATTACCAATTGAATTTGTTGCTGTAAATGATAGTTTTGGAGAAAGCGGAACTCCAGATCAATTGATGGAAAAATATGGGTTAAATGCAGAAGCAATAGTAAAAGCTGCAGAAAAAGCTATTTCAAGAAAGTAAATCACAATTCTTTTTAACTAGAAAAGCCCGCTTTTAGCGGGCTTTTCACTTAATATAACTCAGTAACTTAAAACTTTAAAAACTTTACTATATCAACCTTTTCTGAGTTATTAGATAAAACTAAATGATACGTACCTTTTGCAAGACTACTTATATCAATAGTTGTGTTATTTACTTTAAATAAGCTTGCGTTAACTATTCTTCCTGATATATCAAGAATTTGAACTTCTGCATTATTTAATTCTAATCCTTTAACATTTAAGAAGTTTTGAGCAGGGTTAGGATAAACAGATACACTTGAGTTAGAAAGTTCATCTAATCCTGTAGGGAACACTTCTGGTAATGCTACTAATGGCCCACCCGCTGCTAAAGCAACATGTAATCCAAATGCAGGTCCATTACTGTTAACAGCTGGATTTAAAAATCCTGATGCTACTACTACTAAAGCCTCATCGGTTAAATTTAATGTAGCTAAAGGAGCGCTATATGTTTTTAATGTAGTTGTTCCTGCTGCATTCTTCAATAATAAAGTGTAATCAGCAGTTGCTAATGGTAAATATCCAGCAAAATCAGTGTAAGAAGCATCATCTACTAAATTACCTGCCATTGCTTCATCAACATCAACTGTAGGAGCATCAGTAGAACCATGGTGAACTAAAACATCAGTATTTCCAGTTGCCATTGCTGACTCTTGTCCCATTGCATAAACTTCAAGACTAAAAGGAGTAGCTGGAGAATAACCAGTAGCACTTACAATCCCATCTGCAACTATAACATATGTTTCATTGGTTGCTAATGTATAATTAAATGTTAAACCTGCAATAGTATCATTTGCTGAAGTACTATTCCCTGGTGCAAAAGCTAAAGAAAAATCTACTCCACCAGCTGGCGCATCAATAAAAGGCGTAGCAGTTCTAAATGCGAAATCATCAACTAGCAAACTAGATCCTAATGCAGTTGTCATATAAACATCCACCGTAGAAGTAGCAGCATCAGCTGAGTTATGAATTGCCTGTACTCTAGCTGTTTTTTCTGGTAATGCAACTAATGGACCTCCTGCAGCAAGTGCAGCATATAATCCAAATGCTGGACCATTACTATTATTAGCAGGATTTAAAAACCCTGAAGCTAGAACTGTTAAGGCTTCACCAGCTAAATTTAATGTAGCCAAAGGTGCATCATATGCTTTAAGAATTGTAGTTCCTGTCATATCTCTAACTTCCAAATCATAGTCAGCATTTGTTAAATTTAAGTAACCTGCAAAATCTGTATATGAAGCGTTATTAACTAATGAACCTGCAGTAGCCTCAAATATATCAACTGTTGGAGCATCAGTTACACCATGATGAACTAACACATCTGTATTCCCCATCATTGTAGCTGATTCTCGTCCCATTCCATAAGCTTCAATGCTAAAAGGTGTTGCTGGAGAATACCCAGTTGGGCTAACAATTCCTTCTGCAACTAAAATATATGTTCCGTTTGAAGCTAAAGTGTAATTAAATGATAAACCTGGTATAACATCACCTATTACTGTACTATTCTTTGGAGCAATTCCTAATGAAATTTGAACTCCTGCAGGAGCTGTTACAAAAGGAGATGCTGTTCTAAATGCAAAATCATCTAATAATTTAGAAGATCCCATTGGAGTTGTTAACCATACATCTACTGTATCTGCTGCTGCATCAGCTGAGTTGTGAATTGCTTGAACTCTTGCAGTTTGAGCCATAGCTGAAGAAGTAATAATACCTAATCCAGCAAATAAAAATAATTTTTTCATGATAATTGTTTTTAATTGTTTTAAATTTTGTTTAACTTTTATAGTGCAAACATAAACAGAAAAGCAATAAGTTGTTTAACTTTTTTGTGTTTTTATTAAACAACAATTAAAAAAACACGATAACTCACTGTATATCAATAAGAAAAAAAATTATTTTTTTTCAAAAACAATTACATTCAAAAGAATAAGAAGGAATCCATAGAAAAAATCTTCTATAGGAATAGATAAAAATCTAATACCAATAATCTCATTTGGGTTATACCAAACAACTTCTGTTTCAATTCCAGTTCCGGTTAAAATCCCGTTAACTATAGTAAATGGTATTATAAGAATTAATAGAGAAAGGTATAAACGAGGAAGCCAAATAGGTTTAAGAAAAAACACAGTGTAACTTAAAACAAAAAAAAGCAATACAAACGTCAGCCCTGTATAAAGATTATTTATATAACACAAGCCTATTGTTAATATAACTAACAACAATGAGCCTGATATAACTTTTGACGATATTAAGCTAAATGGCTTAAGTAATTTCTTAAAGCAATGATAAGTGTATAAGCATGCATAAGGAATACATATAAAGAAAAGAACTTCTTCCAAAGGCAAATTAAAGAAGTTAATTCCTAATAAATAATCTGGGTTAAAGCCCCACACTCCAATTTTGGTATAATAAATATCCCAAATGATAAAAAAAGTTCCAACAATTAAAATAGAAATAATTGTTTTCTTCCATTCTTTATTGAATTGAAGTTTAGGATGAAATGAAAACAAAAAAGGAACTATAAAAGCTCCTAGATTAACTAATAAATATGTGAAATTAGTATTCATTATTGTTCTTTGAAGTATTTTAATGGAACCCAAAGCATCCCAAAACACTCTCCATCTTCCTTTTCAAGATGTTTATGATGCATTTTATGTGCTTTACGTATAGCTCTAAAATATTTACTATCAATATTTCTTAACCACTTTAATCTTCTATGAATAAAAACATCATGTATTAAAAAATAAGCAAACCCATAAAGAGCAATACCCAATCCTACCCAAAAAATATTTGTATAACCATCAAACCCTAAAAAAATAAAAATTATTCCAGGTGTTGCAAACAACAAAAAGAAAAAATCATTCCTCTCAAACGGTTTTAAATTAGTGTTATGTTTATGATGATCTTCATGAAAATACCAAAATAAACCATGCATTAAAAATTTATGACTAAGCCAAGCTACAGCTTCCATAGCAACAAAAGAGAGAATAAGAATTAGTAGGTTAAGCAGCATCTTTAATATTAAATATTTGAATTAACTGTGTTGTACGATAATCAAAAATATGGTTTAATTTTTTTTTAATAAAACCTAACATAAACTTAGAAATAAATTTTAGTGGCAACTCATATTTTACTTCATCATACATCATAACACCATTGCCTACTTTTTCAAAAGTATGCTTATGAATCCATTTTTTGTATGGCCCCTCTAGTTGTTCATCAACAAAACAATAAGGTTCATTAACATAAGTTATTTCTGTTTTCCATTTCATTGGAATATTAAGAATTGGTCTTACAGTATAATCGATTAAATCATTTTCTTTTACTGATTTACGATTAAATTTAGTTTTAATTTCTAATCCTAATTCTTCTGGTGTTATTAATGCTAAATTATTAGGTGATGAAAAAAAATCCCAAGCCTCTTCTATAGAAATTGGAATAAATTGGCTACGATTAAATACAAGCATATTATACGATTATCTGAGCTTTTGGAAATTTTTCAAGCCAAGTTTTTAACATAGCTTTACTTCTTACAGTTATTACTGTTCTATTATCAATTTTAAGTTTGATATACTTTGCTTTTTCAAGCGCTTTTTCAATGTTTTTGTTCATGACTTTAATTATTTTTAATGTGATTAATTAAATTATCTAGGCAAATTTTTAACCAAGTGGTATAGTTATTAGGGTTATTCGAAATATCGAGTTGCAATAAATAAGGATCTATATATCTGTAACTTTCAACCTCATCTTTATTAATAATTGGTGGTTGATTTGAATAACCGAAATACACATGATCTAATTCATGCTCCGTTAATTCGTTATCTAATTCTGATTTATATACAAAAGAAAAAGCATGTAAAAGCTCTGTGTCCATTCCCATTTCTTCGATTAATCTTCTATTTGCTCCGTCAATAACTCTCTCACCTGGCCTAGGATGGCTACAACAAGTGTTTGACCACAAACCTCCAGAATGATATTTATTAAGATTTCTTTGCTGAAGCAGTATTTCTCCATCAGAATTAAATATAAAAACTGAGAAAGCTCTATGAAGCAAACCTTCTTCATGTGCTTTCATTTTTTCCATAGTTCCTAGTTCATTATCCTGAACATCAACTAAAATTACATTTTCTATCATTTTATAAAAGGTTTAATTGATGTTGTATAGATGATTGAAACATTAACCCAACTTTATTTACATTAGGTATTCTAATTCTTGTTTTCATTATTTTCTCTGCAGGTGTTCTCTTAATCTTTAAGAATAATTGTTTATAATAGACATAAGCTAAATAAACTCCTTTTCTAGAAGACGTAGGAAGATTTTTTATTCCAATTAGAGCATGGTCAAAATCTTGCTCTATATCCTTTTCAATTTTAAGCTTATCTTCTTTAGAGAACTCTTCCATATTAATACCTGGAAAATATGTTCTTCCTAAAGCTTCATAATCAGCCTTGATATCTCTCAAAAAATTCACTTTCTGAAAGGCAGCCCCTAAACTCATTGCATAGGGCTTTAATTCTTCATAAAGTTTCTTATCACCATTAACAAAAACATGCAAACACATTAAACCAACAACTTCTGCTGATCCTAATATATAATCGTTGTATGAAAGAACATCATGATATTTATCTTCTAAATCCATTTCCATACTATTAAAAAATGTTTCTATTAACACATGATCAATATTATATTTATTAATAGCCCTTTGAAATTCATTAAGTATAGGGTTTAAACTAATCCCATCATCTATAGACTTGAATGTTTCATTCCTAAAATTTTCTAGCAATTCTTTCTTATTGTAATCATGAAAACTATCTACAATTTCATCTGCAAATCTTACTAATCCATAAATACCATAAATAGGTCTATGAATTGATTTGTCAAGAAATTTTATTCCCATTGAAAAACTTGTACTATAAGTTATAGTTGTTTTTTTAGAACAAGAGGCCGAGAGATTATCAAAAATATCTTTCATAATTTATTTAATTTTTTCGTTTAAAATATTAGCTGCAATTTTTCCCGATATAATAGATGGTGGAACACCAGGACCAGGAACGGTTAACTGACCTGTGTAAACTAAGTTATCTATTTTTCTATTAATTATTTTAGGTTTAAGAATAGCTGTTTGATTAAGAGTATTTGCTAACCCATAAGCATTACCTCCATATGCATTATAATCATTTGTAAAATCATTAACACAAAATGATTTTTTAAAAATAATATGACTACTCAAAGGTTCGTTTATATATTTTTCAACTCTTTTAATTACTTTATCGAACAACCCCTCTCTAAGTGACTCATTATCTTCTAATCCAGTAGCTAAAGGGATTAATATAAAAAGGTTCTCACAACCTTTTGGAGAAACTGAATCATCAGTTTTTGATGGTGCACATACATAAAAAAGAGGGTCATTAGGCCATTTTTTATCCTTGTAGATTTCATCAGCATGTATTGAAAAATCAGTATCAAAAAACAAAGTGTGGTGCTCAAGATTTGGTAACTTCTTATCTACACCTAAATAAAATATTAAACTTGATGGTGCAAATGTTTTTTTTGACCAATATTTTTCATTGTAATTTCTGTACTCTTCATCTAACAACTTAGATTCAATATGATGATAATCAGCACTACCTACCACACCATCAATTACCTTTATTTTAGAATCAACTTGAAGATTGATAGCTTCATTATACTTTATGTCAATTTTAGAAACTGTTGAATTTGAATGAAAATTAACACCTTGATCTTCACAGATTTTTTTCATGGCCTTAACTACAGAATAAAAACCACCCATTGGATACCAAGTACCTAATTTTAAGCCTGCATAGTTCATTAAACTGTATAATGATGGAGTATCTTTAGGCATAGCCCCCAAAAAAAGAACTGGAAACTCCATTAAAGATCTTAATTTTTCATTTTTGAAATGCTTTTGAACTAACTTCTCATATGATGAAAATATATTTAACTTAATTGCGTTTGAAACTGTTTCAAAATTTGCGTACTCCATTATAGATATACCAGGATGCTCAATTAAGTTTGTAAAACTAATATCATATTTAGCTTTTGCATCTTTCATAAAAATATCTAATTGCTTCGAACTACCTTTCTCAACAGACTCAAAGAGACTTTTTAAATCATCATAAGAATCAGGCACAATTAACTCTTCTTTATTATTAAAAACCATTTTAAATCCTGGAGACAATCTTTTTAAATCATAAAAATCCGATGTTGTATAACCAAAATCGTTATAAAACTTCTCTATAACCTCAGGCATCCAATACCAACTTGGCCCCATATCAAAAACAAAACCTCCTTCCTCAAACTGTCTAGCTCTCCCACCAAATGTTTCATTCTTCTCGTACACATCAACCGCATATCCTTTCTGAGATAAGTAAGCAGCTGCTGACAAACCTGAAAATCCCGAACCAATAACTGCTATTTTTTTAGGTACCAATGTTTATGTTTTTAAAATTAATATTAAACAAATATATCTTTTTTGTTTATTATTTATCAAATAATGTTAAACAAATTTTGTTCTTTCACTTTAAAATATTGAATATTAGACAATTAAATTTCAATCTAGTTAAAACATGACTAAAAATAGTAATTATAAATATTTGTTTAATTAATTTTGATTTTTATTAAACACTTTAGAATGGCTAATTATAAAATTTCAGACTTAGAAAACCTATCAGGAATTAAATCTCATACAATACGCATTTGGGAACAACGATATGGTATTCTAGAACCTCACAGAACAGAAACTAATATTAGGTATTACGATGATAAACATTTAAGAAAACTTCTTAATATAGTAACATTACTAGATGCTGGATACAAAGTTTCTGCAGTAGGCGATTTAACTATTCCAGACATAGAAAAAGAAATTGAAAAATTAAGCTTATCCGCAGATATTGGTATTAAAGAGGGTATATTTATTAATCAATTAATCACTGCTGGGCTAGAATATAACGAACAACAATTCATTCTTCATTTTGAAAATTTAATAAACACATTTGGTTTTATTGGAGGTTATGAAAAAGTAATATATCCAATGCTACAAAAAATAGGTATGCTTTGGTTAGCTAACGATTTAAACCCTGCACAAGAACACTTTATAAGTACCCTTGTTAAGCAAAAAGCTTATGCAGCAATAGACAGCCTACCATTAGTTAGCAAAAGTAAACAAAACTGGCTTTTATTTATGCCAGAAAATGACCACCATGATTTAGGCCTTATAATTTCCAGTTATATCTTAAGAAAATCAGGTGTTAAGGTCTGTTTTTTAGGCGCTGATGTTCCTTATACAAATGTAGTAGAAGCTGCAAACTTTAATAAATCAACTCACTTATTATTTTTTGTAGTTGCACGTCAAAAAGCTGGAGAGATAGAGTCTCTTCAAAAAAATATATCAAAAGATTTTAAATCAAAAACCTCTATAATCTGCTGCAGCAAAGAAGTAGCAGATAGTCTTCCAAACAAATCTAATATAACAAAAATTACTTCGTTTAAAGGTTTTCTTGACTTGATACAGGTTAAATAATTTACTTATTCTACATATTATATTCTACCTTTGCTTAATGAGTTTAGAAGACAGAAAAAAGAAGATTATAGCAAAAACTTCATTTGGATTAGAAGATGTTTTAATTGATGAGTTAAAAGAATTAGGCATTATCGAAATAGAGAAAGCTAATCGTGCGGTTACTTTTTACGCTACAAAAGAAGAACTTTATAAAGCCAACATCTGGTTAAGAACTGCCAATCGCTTAATTATGCCTTTTAAGGAATTTACTATTAAGAGTGATGACGATTTATATAACCAAATAAAAAAAATTGAATGGGAAGACATTTTTGATGTAACTCAAACATTTGCAATTGATTCCACTGTATTTTCACCCCTTTTTAATCATACAAAATACGCTGCCTTTAAAGCTAAAGATGCTATAGCTGATAGATTTAGAGATAAGTTTGATAAACGCCCTGATGTTGATACAACTAATCCGCATATTCGTATTAACATTCACATTAATGCTGATAATATTTGTACAGTAAGTTTGGATAGCTCAGGTGACCCCCTATTTAAAAGAGGATATAGAGATAGTAGAAGTATTGCTCCTATTAAAGAAGATTTAGCAGCAGGGTTAATTTTATTAAGTGGCTGGGATAAACAATCCACTTTTGTAGATTTATTTTGTGGTTCGGGCACCTTGTTAATTGAAGCTGCAATGATTGCTTGTAACATTCCCCCTAATATTAACCGAGCTGTTTTTGGTTTTATGAATTGGAAAAATTATGACGAACAATTATTTGATGATATAATTGATGAAGCCTTAGATGAAGAAATTGATTTAGTAGGTAAAATTATTGGAGTTGATAATGATGGCAGAGTGATGGGAATGAGTAGAGCCAACATTCAAGCTGCAGGTTTAACTGACAAGATAGAGTTACATAAAAAAGATTTTAATGCATTTAAAGCTCCAAAAGAAGCAGGAGTAATAGTTTGTAACCCGCCCTATGGTGAACGAATTGGTGAAAACGTAGATGAATTATACACTACTTTTGGAGATAATTTAAAAGCACAATACGATGGTTGGAATGCCTGGATGATAAGTTCTAATATGGATGCTTTAAAGAAAGTAGGCTTACGTCCATCACGTAAAATCAAGGTTTTTAACGGTAGTTTAGAATGTAGGTTTATGAAGTATGAAATGTACAAAGGCACTAAGAGAATACATAAGTTAGAAGCTAATGCTTAAAAAGGATTTCATACAGCGATATGTTGATGAGTTGACTAAAATGATTGCAAAAGTGATGCAATTAAAACAAAACAATGAGCCAGAAAAAGCAAACGAAACAATAGATGAATTTGGTTCAGATTATCTAAAAATCAGTTTAAATGATTTATTAAAAAGTGATAAATCAACAATAATTGACAAGTTAATTAGCCAACAAGATTTTGAATTAACTCACTTTAAAATTTTAGAAGAATTGCTTTATCAAAAGCATTTATTAAATGTCAACCATATCAAGTTAAAAGAATTAACTTTAGTGATATTAAGATATGTAGTGAAGGTGGATAAAGATTTTTCTATCGAAAGGAACAATAGAATTAAAACATTATCATGAAAAAAATAGGCGTTTTTACATCTGGAGGAGATGCTCCAGGAATGAATGCAGCAGTTAGAGCTGTTGTAAGAACATGTATTTATAACAACATTGAAGCCTATGGTATTTATGAAGGTTACAAAGGATTAATTGAAGGAAAAATCAAACAACTAACATCAAAAGATGTTAGTAATATAATACAACGAGGCGGAACTATTTTAAAAAGTGCTAGATGCAAAGAGTTTCATACCAAAGAAGGAAGACAACAAGCTTTTGATAATATTAAAAAATTTGAGTTAGACGGAATTGTTGCTATTGGAGGTGATGGAACATTTACTGGTGCTGCAATTTTCAATAAAGAATTTAACATTCCTTTTATTGGAATTCCTGGGACAATAGATAACGATTTGTTCGGAACAGACAATACGATTGGTTATGATACAGCTTTAAATACTGTTGTAGAAGCTGTAGATAAAATAAGAGACACAGCGAATTCTCATAATCGATTATTTTTGATTGAGGTAATGGGAAGAGATGCTGGTTTTCTTGCTTTGAGAAGTGGTATTGGTGTTGGAGCTGAGGCTATATTGATACCAGAAACTCAAACCTACATCAATGAATTAGTTAAAAAACTAGATGATGACACTAAAAATCATAAAGAAAGTATGATTGTAATTGTTGCTGAAGGTGATGATGCTGGTGGTGCTTATGAGGTTGCTGAAAAGATTAAAGAACATTGCCCTAATTATGACTCCAGAGTAACTGTTCTAGGACACATCCAGAGAGGAGGAAGTCCAAGTGTTGCAGACAGAGTTTTAGCAAGTCAACTAGGTAATGCTGCAGTGAACAGCTTGATAAATAATAAAACAAATGTAATGGTTGGCATCATAAATAAAGAGGTGGCTTTTACCCCTTTTCAAAAAGCCATTAAACATAACCAAAAACTAAATACCGATTTATTAGGGTTAGCTGAAGTTCTTTCTTGTTAATTTATAGGTACTGAAAATGATGGCATAAAAAAAAAGGAACTTATTATAAGTTCCTTTTTTTTATCAATTAAGAATTAACTTCTTCTTCGTCTTTCTTTAAAGTTTCTATTTCCTCCACCAGAATCTCCTCCACCTTCAGATCTTCTTCTTGAACCTCCACCAGAATTACTTCCGCCATAGCTTCTTCTTCCTCCACCAGAGCCACCGCTTCTACCTCTTCCACGGTCTCCACCGCCCCCTCTTTCTCCACGTGGTTTCTCGTTAGAAAACTCTACTCTTATATCTCTATTTTCAATATTCTTCCCATTCATTTCGCCAATCAACTTCTCTCCTATTCCTTCATCAACTCCCATAAATGAAAAGCTATCAAATAAATCAATTTTCCCTACAGAATCTCCATTAATACCAGATTGGTTACAAATAAAGCCTAATAATTGACCTTTGTTTTCAAAGCCATCCATTTTACCAACATTAATAAATACTCTATTAGCGCTTGGCTTTCCACCTCTATCTCTTCCTCCTCTGTCTCTTCCACCATCAGAATCTCTACCCTTTCTCATTTTGCTTGGATCAACATTAATATCTCCAGCTTTAGCATAAGACTTTAAGAAACGATTGAATTCTACTGATACAAATTTTTCAATTAATTCTTCTTTTGTAAAATCTGATAAACTTTCGTGTATTTGAGCTACAAAAGGCGCTATACCTTTTTCGTTTACCTCAACATCTTTTACATTTTGTATCATTTTCATTAGTTGCATTCCACAGATATCGTCACCTGAAGGAGCTTTAACTAACTCTAATTTTTTACCAATTTGTCTTTCAACTAATTTTACTTTACCACCTTTAGCAGGGCTAATTAAAGCTATTGAAACGCCTGACTTTCCAGCCCTAGCTGTTCTACCACTACGGTGCGTATAACTTTCAATTTCGTCTGGTAAATCATAATGAAAAACGTGTGTTACATCATCAACATCTATTCCTCTTGCTGCAACATCTGTAGCAACTAAAACCTGAATGTTTCCTTTTCTAAATTTACCCATAACGCTATCACGCTGTGCTTGAGATAAATCTCCATGCAACGCATCAGCACTATATCCATCATTCATTAATTTATCAGAAACCTCTTTAGTATCTCTTCTTGTTCTACAAAAAACGATGCCAAACATTCCTGGTGAAAAATCAATAAATCTTCTTAATGCATAATATTTATCTCTACCATTAACTAAACAGTATTGGTGATCAATATTTGCAGCACTACTATTTTTAGTACCTACAGTAACCTTAAAAGGATCTATCATATAGTTACTTGCTATACGCTCAACTTCTTTGGGCATTGTTGCAGAAAATAACCATGTATTTTTATCTTCAGGTGTTGAAGAAAGTATCTCATTGATGTCTTCTTTAAAACCCATGTTAAGCATTTCATCAGCTTCATCTAAAATTACTTTAGATACTTGATCAAATTTTAATGCTCTTCTATTAATTAAATCAATAGTTCGACCTGGTGTTCCAACAATAATGTTAGCACCTTTTTTAATGTCTCGTATTTGGTCGCTAATACTAGCTCCACCATATACAGCAACTACTTTTACACCATCGCTATATTTAGAGTACGATTTTAATTCTTTTGCAATTTGCAAACACAATTCACGTGTAGGACAAAGGATTAACCCTTGTATTGCTCTAAAATCTGTTTCAATAGATTCGATTAATGGTAAGCCGAAAGCGGCTGTTTTACCTGTTCCGGTTTGTGCTAAACCAATGTAATCTTTATCCGATTCTAATAAAACCGGGATAGATTTTTCTTGTATTTCTGAAGGGGTTTCAAAACCTATTTCAGAAACTGCTTTAAGTATATCAATACTTAAGCCTAATTCTTCAAATGTCATATTTATTTATTTGTACCGAATCGGTAACTATTCAGCGGGACTTTTTCGCTTTGAATGGAGTAACCAATTTGGTTGTTTGTGCTACAATTTTTTAAAGTAGCGACTGCAAAGGTGGGGTTTTTAATTGGAATAAAAAAATTACAGCATTTTACAACCCCCGAAAACACTAATTACATCAAGAGATTCTACTCCAATTTCTCTTTGTTTTAATCATTTTTTTTAGCTGTATTAACAAACGATTATTTTTCTCTAATTCAAGATTAGCATCTTCTTTCAGTACTTCTACAGCTTCGTTTCTAGCCATTGTTAGTATCTGCTGATCTTTAGCTAAATCTGCTATATTTAAATCTAACAAACCACTTTGTTGCGTTCCTTGTATATCGCCAGGTCCTCTTAATCTTAAATCTACTTCAGCTATTTCAAAACCATCGTTGGTTTTTACCATAGTTTCCATTCTCAACTTTCCATCAGCACTTAATTTATTTCCTGTCATTAAAATACAATACGATTGCTCTGCTCCTCTTCCAACTCTTCCTCTTAATTGGTGCAATTGAGACAACCCAAATCGTTCTGCGCTTTCTATAACCATAACACTTGCATTAGGAACATTCACACCTACCTCTATAACAGTAGTAGCCACCATTATTTGAGTTTCACCTTTTACAAATCGTTGCATTTCAAACTCTTTATCAGCAGCTTTCATTTGGCCATGCACCATACTTATTTGATACTGAGGTTTTGGAAATCTTCTCTCTATGCTTTCAAAACCGTCCATTAAATCTTTGTAATCTAATTTTTCAGATTCTTTTATTAATGGATATACTAAATAAACTTGTCTACCTTTTTTTATTTCTTCTTCTATAAAACCGAAAAGCCTTAATCGAGAAGAATCAAATCTATGTGAGGTAGAAATTGCTTTCCTTCCCGGAGGTAATTCATCAATTACGGAAACATCAAGGTCTCCATACAATGTCATTGCTAAAGTTCTTGGTATTGGTGTTGCAGTCATAACCAATACATGAGGAATACCTTGCTTGCCCTTTTTCCATAAACGAGAACGTTGAGCAACTCCAAAACGATGTTGCTCATCAACAACCACATATCCTAAATTTTGAAATTGAACCTTATCTTCAATGAGTGCATGAGTTCCTACTAAAATATTTAACGTTCCGTTTTCTAATTTTTCATGAATCTCACGCCTTTTAGCAGCTTTAACCGAACCTGTTAAAAGCTCTAACTCAACATTCATATCCACCAACAATTCTTTCAAACCCTCATAATGCTGTGTAGCTAAAATTTCTGTAGGAGCCATCATACATGCTTGAAAACCATTATCTATTGCAATTAACATGGTTAATAATGCCACTACTGTTTTGCCACTTCCTACATCACCCTGTAATAGCCGATTCATATGATTACCTGAAAAGAAGTCAATCCTTATTTCTTTAATTACTCTTTTTTGAGCGTTAGTTAATTCAAAAGGCAAATAGTTGTTATAAAATGTGTTGAATTTTTCTCCAACACTTTCAAAAACTTGTCCTTTTATTGTTTGTGTTTTAACTACTTTTTGGCGTAACAAACGCAACTGTAAATAAAATAGTTCTTCAAATTTTAATCGAAACAATGCTTTTTGTAATAATGCATCATCTTTAGGCATGTGAGCATTAATAACGGCTTCTTCTTTAACTAATAAATTAAGTTTATCAATTATATAATTAGGTAAAGTTTCTGGTATATGATTTCTAATTTGAGCAACTAAGTTCTTTTGAATTTTAAAAATCCCTTTGGCATTTAAACCCTTAGCAGAAAGCTTTTCTGAAGTAAAATATACAGCCTCTAAATTTATTTGATTAGCAACCAAAGATTGATTAACAGGCTCTATATCCGGGTGAGTAATATTGTATCTATTATTAAAACGAGTTGGTTTTCCAAAAACAATGTATTCTGTGTTTGGCTTTAGCGTTGGAGCAATCCATTTAATTCCTCTAAACCAAACCAACTCTATACTCCCAGAATTATCAGCTAAAGTAGCTACTAAACGTTTTCCTTTTCGCTCTCCTAATGTTTGAATATTCGTTAACTTACCTTTAAGTTGAATATTAAGTGCATCAGAATTAATTGAACCTATTTCATAGACTTTAGACTTATCAATATACCTAAAAGGATAATAATTTAGTAAATCTTCAAAAGTGAAAATGCCCAACTCTTTTTTTAGCAATTCTGCCCTAGTAGGTCCAACACCTTTTAGGTAGTCTATTTCTGTATTTAAAAACTGTATTGACACTATGCTAAAATAACCAAAAAGCCCCCAACAAAATTGTTGAGGGCTTGTATTTACTAATATAGTTTTGTTAAATATTAACTGCTCCTAAAAGCAACACTGGGTTCTCCATTAATTGCTTAAATGTTTTTAAGAAAGCAGCTCCTAAAGCACCATCAACTACTCTATGATCGCAACTTAAAGTTACTTTCATAACGTTTCCTGGTACAATTTGTCCGTCTTTCACAACTGGAACTTGACTTATTCCTCCTACTGCCATAATGCAAGCATCTGGTGGATTAATAATAGCTGTAAACTCTTCTATACCGAACATTCCTAAGTTAGAAATAGTAAATGTACTTCCTTCCCAATCTTGTGGTTGTAATTGTTTGTTTTTAGCTCTTGTAGCATACTCTCTAACTTCTCCTGAAATTTGAGATAATGTTTTACCATCTGCAAATCGTACCACAGGAACCAATAACCCTTCATCAACAGCTACTGCAACCCCAATATTTACATGCTCATTATATCTTATTTTATCTTCTAACCAAGAAGAATTAACTTTTGGATGTTGTTTTAATGCTGCTGCAGCTGCTTTAATAACTAAATCATTAAATGATACTTTAGTTTCTAACACATCTTTAATAGATGATCTTGCAGCAATTGCATTATCCATATCTATAGAAACAGTTAGGTAGAAATGTGGTGCAGAGAATTTACTCTCACCTAATCTACGAGCAATGGTTTTACGCATTTGCGAAACTGGTTCTTCTGTATATTTTTCTGTACCTATAAAGGCTGGCATATTTCCAGATCCTTGATAGTTTTCTATATCTCTCTTTATAATTCTACCACCTTCTCCTGAACCGTTAACCATACCAATGTTAATCCCTTTCTCTTCTGCTAACTTTTTAGCTAATGGTGAAGCCTTTACTCTTCCATTAGAGTTAGAAGTTGCAACAGGTGTTACTGACATAGGTGTTGACTTAACTTCTTTCACATGTTTTACAGGTGATTTTGGTCTAGAGCTTTCAACTGCTTTTTCAGATCCAGCATTACTGCTTTGGTTATGAGCTTTGATCAAGGTATCAATATCAGCACCTTTTTCTCCAATAATTGCTAGGATTGATTCTACAGGTGCAGACCCTCCTTTTTCAACCCCAATATGTAACAGAACTCCATCTTCAAAAGATTCAAATTCCATTGTTGCTTTATCAGTTTCAATTTCTGCTAATAATTCACCAGCCTGAACTTTATCACCAACTTTTTTGTGCCAATCAGCTACTACACCATCAGTCATAGTGTCACTTAATTTTGGCATTTTAACAACCTTTGCATTAATACCCGACACATCTATTTCTTCAGTACTCATTGCTTCTTTCTCTTTTACTTCCTCAACTTTTTCTTCAGTAGGAGCTGACGATTCAGCGCCTTTTAATAAAGCAGAAAAATCTTCATCTTTTTTACCTATAATAGCTAAAACAGATTCAACAGGAGCACTTCCTCCTTCTGGTACACCGATATGCAATAAAACTCCATCTTCAAAAGATTCGAATTCCATTGTTGCTTTATCAGTTTCAATTTCTGCTAAAACCTCACCTTCTTTAACTTTGTCTCCAATTTTTTTATGCCAAACCGCTACCACACCATCAGTCATAGTATCACTTAATTTGGGCATTTTTATAATTTCAGCCATAATCTTTCTTTTTTGACTAAGTACTTTTAATCTTTAATAAATGGGTAATTCGGTTCTGCATAAATCTCTTCATACATTGCTTCTGGTTCAGGAAGAGGAGATTCTTCAGCAAACTTAATAGCTGCTTCTATATCTTTTTTAATCTTAGTATCAATAGCATCTAATTGCTTTTGGGTTGCATATTTATTTTTCTTGATCGTCTCTAAAACCTTTCCTATTGGATCTTCTTTTTGATAATCAGATTCCTCATCTTTAGTTCTATACTTTCTAGGATCTGACATTGAATGTCCTTTAAAACGATACGTTTCCATCTCCAATAAATATGGCCCCTTACCTGCCCTACAATGTGCTGCTGCTTTTTCAATAGCATTATGCACTGCCTCTACATCCATCCCATCAACTGGCTCACCAGGAATATCATAACTCAATCCTAATTTATATAGTTCAGTAACATTTGAAGTTCTTTCAACAGATGTTCCCATTGCATACTTATTGTTTTCAATAATATATATCACAGGAATTTTCCATGTTGCAGCTAAGTTAAAAGCTTCGTGTAAAGCTCCTTGTCTCACTGCCCCATCTCCCATAGAACAAAGTGTAACAAAATCAGTTCCTTTATACTTATCAGCAAAAGCTAAACCTGTACCTAAAGGAATTTGACCTCCAACAATACCATGACCACCATACACATGTTTACTAATATCAAACATATGCATAGAACCACCTTTACCTTTCGATAAACCTGTAGCCTTACCGTACATTTCAGCCATCATTAATTTTATATCAGTACCTCTACCTATTGGATGAGCATGACAACGATAAGCTGTAATCATTTTATCTTCATCTTTAGTAGCAGAAACTGCTCCAGCAACAACTGCCTCTTGTCCTATATATAAATGAAGGAATCCACCAAACTGACGTTGAATATACAGTTGACTTAATTTCTCTTCAAACTTTCTCATTAATAACATAGACTCATACCATTTCATGTATTGAGCCTTTGAGAATTTAGATTTTTTCGCCATAATTTTTCAAGTAATAACGTACAAATTTATAAAATAGAATGATGAAATTAACCTTTTTTTAGAATTGTACCTCCATTAAATGCAAAAGGTAATAAATCGGCCACGCTTTTAAATTTCCAAATTTTTGAATCTCCAGATTTTAAAATCACTTCAATCGGCTGATTTTGAGACTGTTCATACTCCATTAATACCTGCCTACAACCACCGCATGGTGAGAAGGGTGTGTCATTAGAAACGGCTGTTGTGATTACAATTTTGTTTACTTTTTGATCAGGATATTGACTTTTTGCTGAAAAAATAGCTACTCTTTCAGCACATAAACCAGATGGATAAGCAGCATTTTCTTGATTAGTTCCTACAACCATTTCTCCATTTTCCATTTCACAAACAGAACTCACTTGAAAATCAGAATATGGTGCATATGCATTTTTCAAATTCTTTTCAGCAAGTAACAATAATTTAACATCATCTTCTATAAGATTTTTTAAATTATCATATTCTTTAAATTGTATTTCTATAGTTTGTTGTTTCATATTCCGAAGGATTACTTTAGTAGTATCGTCTAAATAACATGAAGGTAAAAATAGATATATATTATCTTAATTAAAAAACAGTAACCCAACCTTTTTTAATAATGTCTATCTTTAATATTAAAGTAATATTTATTTAATAATGAAATAGTACTATTTTTAGCGAAATTTTAATGTTTTAACCAAACATACTAAAACTTAATATTCAACTTTTAAAGTTTATAATAATGAAAAAGTATTTCTTAATAATATCTCTCTTGATTTTGAGTTTATTCTCCTGTAGTAAAGAAGAAGGTGAAGGAGGTCGTTCTTCAATATCAGGAAAAGTACATATGACAGATGTTACAGGTGGAAACCAAGGCGAATATGATGCTCCTGACTATGATGTATATATTATTTATGGTGATCAGGATGATATTTATGATGATGATATGAAAACTAATTATGATGGTACTTTTGAGTTTAAAAACTTAAGAGAAGGAAAATATAAAGTTTATGCTTATACCTCTGACCCTTCTAAAACATCTGGAATTAGTCCAGTTTTTAAATCAATTGAAATTGGCAAAAATGAAGAAGGAAGTGTTGGAACTATTGAAGTAGAAAAATAAACCGAATTGGCTGATTTATTAAATATACTTAACACTTTTGAACCCATTTCTTTGGAAGAAATGGATAGAGTTCAACTTCAAAATCGGACAGATACCAAATTTGTTTTTGAAGCAATCATTTTTGATAAAATATTAACTGATATAGCTCCTTTTTATTCTATTCTTGAAATCAAAAGTAAAAGAACAAATGATTACAGAACACTATATTTTGATACTCAAGAATTAACTAGCTATATTCAACACCATAATGGTAAAGCAAATAGAATTAAAGTTAGATTTAGAGAATACGTTGAATCTAAACTTTGTTTTTTAGAAGTAAAATTTAAAAATAATAAAGGAAGAACAATAAAATCTCGTGTAAAAGTTGATAAAATTGAAGAAGCTTTATCTGAAGAATCTAAAGCATTTATAAATGAGAATTCTTTTTATAATGGACATGATTTAATTCCTGTATTATGGAATTTTTTTACACGAATTACTTTAGTTAGTAAAACTGTAAACGAAAGGTTAACTATTGATTTAAATCTAGCATTTAAAGACTATAGAAATAATAACGAAAATGAAATTTCTCATATTATAATAGCTGAAGTAAAACAAGAAAAAGCTAGTATCAATTCTCATTTTATTAAAGCAATGAGAAAATACCACATTCAACAAAGTGGAATGAGCAAGTATTGTATTGGTACTGCACTAACTAACAAAGAAGTAAAATCTAATAGTTTTAAAGAACGTATTTTAAAAATTAAAAAATTGAAAAATGATAGAAGAATTTCTGCTTAGGGTACCAATATTAGGAAGTAAACTAATTGATTACGATGATTTTTTTGAGATGTTAATACGCTTCTCAATTAACCTCTCTGTAGCTTTTATTTTAATTAGAGCTATTTATTACCCTATACATAAAAGAAAGGATTATTTATTTACCTATTTCCTTTTTAACATATTGATTTTCTTTGTATGTATCCTTCTAAATGGTGTTAAATTAAAACTCGGTTTTGCATTTGGTTTGTTTGCTATTTTTGGAATACTTCGATATAGAACAGAGCAACTACCTATTAAAGAGATGACTTATCTTTTTATGATCATTGCTATTGCAATTGTCAACTCATTATCTGACAAAAAAGTCAGTTTTGCTGAACTTATGCTAGTAAACGGATCTATAATAGCTGCAACTTATCTATTAGAAAAAGTTTTCTTATTAAAGCATGAGTCTAGAAAATCAATCTTATATGAAAAAATTGAAAATGTTAAACCCGAAAATCACGAAATACTAATTGAAGATTTGAAAAATAGAACAGGGTTAACAATACACAGAGTGGAAATCGGTAAAATTGATTTTTTAAGAGATACCGTAAGAATAATGATTTATTATTATGAAGCTGATCCTTCTAGAAGTATGAATGATGATGCTTTTGTGAGTAATAGAAATGAATAAATACATCGTAGTCATATTATTATCAATTACAAATTTGGGGAATGCCCAAATAGTTAGTGATGCTAGATTATGGACAGCTATATCTATCAATAAGGAATTTGACAAGTTTGAACTCTCTTTTAATGAAGAGTTTCGTTTAGATGAAAACATGAGCCATATTGACAAAGTTTTTAGTGAATTAGGAGCATCATACAAAATTCTGAAGGGATTTGACGTGAGCTTTAATTATAGGTTTTCTAGAGAAAATGACTACGAGACTGGAAATTATGATTTAAATAGTAGAATAGATTTAGGTCTTTCTTATAAACACAAGATAAATGATTTTCGTATTTCAAATAGATTAAAATATCAAACTGAAACTGCCAATCCATATGAGAACAATCCAACATACCTTAGAAATAAACTTACTACTAGTTATAAATTAAATGATATTGCTCCATTCATTTCATATGAATTTTTTTACCAGTTTAATGAAGAAAGTGTGATTAATCGAACACGTATATCTATCGGAAGTAAATACAAGTTGAATAAAAACAACTCTATTAAAATGTTTTACATTTTCGAAGATAAATTTAATACTACTCGATTAAAACACAGCCATATCTATGGCATAAACTACAGTATTGACATTTAAACTTTCTTCCATCTAAGACCTTATTCTCTTAGGATTATTAATATATTTGCTTTCAGCTAAAAATTAAGTTGTAGTTAATGTTTAAATTCTTTTACAGTAAAAAATTT
>JARGOE010000041.1:14722-22944 GCA_029210015.1 Vicingaceae bacterium | reverse complement strand
TTTCCTAGTGATTGGTTAAAATTGTTTCAAGAATTTAATTGGCAATCACCATGCGTATAGATAAATATATTTGGACTGTTCGTTTATTTAAAACTCGCTCATTAGCCAATAAGGCATGTAGTTCTGATAAAGTAAAATTAAATGGAGATTTTGTAAAAACCAGTAAATCTGTAGCTATAAATGACGAGATAGCCATTAAAACTATCCCTATCTGGAGAACTTTTAAGGTGCTAGACTTTCCGAAATCTAGAGTTGGAGCGAAGTTAGTTTCTTCCTATTTAGTTGAAACAACATCTAAAGATGACTTGCTGCAACTTGAGCATATTCAGAATCTTAACAGAAAAAATAAAGTGTTAGGTATTAAAGGAAGACCAACTAAAAAAGATAGAAGAAATTTAGATCAGTTAAACAGATGATTTTTCGCAGTTTTTAGAACTGTAAAAAATGAATACATTTGCTAAATGAGTGCCCTATTACATGGTTTTTTAGTTGGATTAGGTTTTATAATATTTTTAGGACCAGTATTTTTCTATCTATTAAAAAACGCTTTAGAAAAAGGTTTTTGGGTTGGCTTTTTCATTGCTCTCGGTATCGTTATCGGAGATTTGGTGTGTATTGTAATCTGCTCATTAGGAGCAGTTCCGTTCTTTAATAACCCTGATAATCAATTTTGGATAGGAATTATTGGAAGCCTTATTTTACTTGGCTTAGGAATAAAGTTTCTGGTTAAGCCAGATACTAAAACAAAGAGTGCAGAAAGTCCAATTTCTCAAAAAATATCTAAACGAAATTATGTATCCTACTTTATTCAGGCTTTCTTAATAAATTTCGTAAACCCTTTTGTCTTTGTTATTTGGATAGGAATTATAGGGTATGCTGAAACTGAATATGGCTACGGAAAAGATATGCTCGCATTCTTTATTGCTGCATTGCTTGGTATTTTCTCTACCGACTTATTGAAAGCTTATTTCGCTCACAAAATTAAAAAGTTTTTGACTCAAAAATTTATGCGAAACTTATCAAGAGTTTTTGGAGTAATTCTTATTGTTTTTGGAGTAAGAGTTATTCTTTATGTATTCAGATAGTTTGTCTATTTTCTATACATAAATCAAAACTACTAGCCATCATAGTAAAAGCCATTATTTCCTCTATTTCTTTAGGCTCATTAGTTAGTTTAAATTTAAAATTCCCACATAGCATAGCTACAATCATTTTAATTTCAGTTAGAGCAAGGTTTCTGCCAGGACAATACCTTGGTCCACTACCAAAAGGAATGAAGGCTTTTAACTCGTGCTTTAAATGTGGACATTTTTCTATATTCATCCACCGATCAGGATTAAAGCTATCTCCATCAGAAAAATAACTTTCATTTACAGCTGCATGTCTAGTTTGTACTAACAGTTTTCTTTCTTTGGCAAAGAGATAACCCTTTACTTCAATATCTTCTAATGGTTCAAACAATAAAAGTGGTGCTACAGGTTTTAGGCGCATAGTTTCATTAGCAATAGCTTCAACTATTTTTAAATTTGATAGCTGCGTATAATCTGTAATAACTCCATTGTTTAAATAAGGACTTACTTCTTTCAATATCTTTTCTTGCCATTCTGGATAAATGGAAAGAAAATAAATCATCCAAGCTACTGTGTGCGCTGTAGTGTCTTCACCAGCCATTAAAATAGTAAGTAAATTACCTCTTATTTCAGTATTGCTAATACTTCCCTCCTGCTCTGCCTCAACTAATATCGCTTCTAAAAAATTACTTGGTTTCTCTTTTAACTCAGGGTTGTTATCAAGTTTCTCTTTTCCCTTTTCTATAAACTCATCAATTAAAACATTAATTTGCTTAAAAGCATAATCAAACTCTTTATCTGCTTTAGATTTATAGTATCGCCAAATAGGTATTGGTGCATTAATTCGTTTAAATATGGTTGGGAAAATTTTCTCCAAATGGTTTTGGATAACGTCTTCTCCCATTTGTATAGTGTTCATTTCATATCCAAACGCTAATGAGGAAGTAACATCTACCGTATATCGCATTAAATCTTTCTGAACATCAAAAGGGGTTTTCATTCCCTTCCATTTATTCATTAACCGTTCAGTAGTTTTTAATATTGCTGGAAAGTATTGTTGTTGATGTCTTACATCCAATCCTTGAGCAACCAGTTTACGATGAATCTTCCACTCCTCTCCTTCTGCATTAAAAACTCCATGAACTCCTTCTTCTCTAAAGATGCTATCCATCTTTTCCATTCTCCTGAATTTATCTGGCCGGCCACGCATTATTTCATGAATAATATCAGGATTAGTAATAACAATATGTTTACTAGGACCAAGTCTTATACGGTAAATATCGCCAAACTCATTAGCCCATTGCTCTAAGTTTTGATGTAAACGCTTAACATCTACCTGTAAGGCATTACCCAGTAAAAAAGCTTGTTTTGGACCATTTAAAATGTGATAAGCATCTTTTGTCATACAACAAATGTACTTGAAAAAACAATCCTATGAACTATTGTATTGCTTAACTTACAACTAGTCTTTTGTAATTCGACCAACCGCACAACTTACATAAGATTTTGCTTTTTTCAGCATGTTGTTAGGGTTGTCTTCTATTGGATAGCCTAACTCATCTAAGCGTGTAATTACGGGAGAAGAATCTTCATTTGAGTTATCGAACTCAACAATTGAAACTTCTTCATTTACAATGACATTTGAGATGCCAATTAATTTAGATAATTCTGTTTTGATGGTATGGGCACACCCACCACATTTCAAATTCTGTATAACAACTTGTTGTTTCATAGAGTCAAAGATATAACTATTCTACTAAGAAAAATATGACTTCAATCAATATTACTTTTTTGGTGACTTTTTTCGCATTCTTATATTGATTACCTCTACTATCAAAGAGAAGAATACCGCAAAGTATATGTACCCTTTAGGAACATGGAAGTGAAGCGCTTCAATACCTAGCATAAAGCCTATCAGTATTAAAAAAGATAAAGCCAAAACCTGTAAGGTTGGATGATCATTTATGAAGTTACTTATCTTTCCAGCAAAAATCATCATAACCAGAATTGAAAGTATTACAGCAATTACCATTAAAATTATTTGATCTGTTAAACCAACTGCAGTTAATATCGAATCAAACGAAAAGATAATATCTAACAAAACTATCTGAATTAAGGCAGCACCAAAAGTTGTTACCTTAGTTTTTATACCACTATCTTCCTCGTCACCTTCTACTTTATGATGTATTTCTGAAGTACTTTTAGCAATTAAAAACAACCCTCCAGCTACTAAAATTAAATCTCTCCAACTTAAAGCAAACTCTTTGATGGTTATTATCGGGTCTGTTAACCCAATTAACCAAGAAATACCAAAAAGTAGAGCAACCCTAACAATCAAAGCAAGAGCTAAACCAATTGTTCTTGCTTTTTTCTGCTCTTCTTTAGGTAGTTTTCCTGCAACAATTGAAATAAATATAATATTATCGATCCCTAATACAATTTCTAGAAAAGTTAAGGTTAAAAGTGCTATCCAAGCATCTGCATGTAAAAATATTTCCATGTTTATATCTTGTTTTACTACAAAATTAGTGGTTTTTGATAAACTATAGCTTCGCAATCAACTTTTAAAAATTGAGAAATTCCATCATGACAATAATCTACAGAATGAGTACTCTTTTTTATATAGCCTATTTTAGAATACCAATTATTTAAAAAGACCTTGTCTTCATGTATAAAATCTGTAGGAACTAATAGTTCTAATTGCATAGTGTCAGCCCCATAGTTTATAGCTGTTTCTTCAGCAAACTTAACAAGCTTGCTTCCTATCCCAATCCCTTTGTATTTAGGGTTTGCTGCTAGCATTTTAAATTTGTATAATAATTTATTTACAGGTTCTAAATGAATACATCCTGCAATTTCATCATTTATTACAGCAATCAATAATTCTTGTTTGCCAATTATTTCTGTTAGCCTATCATTAGAAATTCTTAAGTGTTCTTTCTGCCAAATCTCATCTTCAGCATTACGATAAACGGCATTGATCATATTGACCAATGCCGTTATATTTATATCTTGTTTAGATGCTATTTTTAATTGAACATCCATATTGAAGTTATATTTTTCTCATTCTCAAGCTCTCAGGAGTTACCTCTAAGTATTCATCTGCCTGAATATACTCCATAGCTTCTTCTAATGAAAATTGAACCTTAGGAGCAATCTTAACAGCTTCATCACTTCCAGACTTACGCATGTTTGTTAATTGCTTTCCTTTAATTAAGTTAATTTCCAAATCATTATCTCTAGAATGCTCACCAACTACTTGGCCTTTGTAAATAATAGCTCCTGGATCAACAAAGAATCGACCTCTATCTTGTAATCTATTTAATGCAAATGGAGTAACTTGACCTGCATCCATTGATATAAAAGAACCCTTGTTTCTTTCTGGAATTTCTCCTTTAAATGGAGCGTACTCTCTAAAGCGGTGAGTCATTACAGCGTTTCCTGCTGTTGCTGTTAAAATATTGTTTCTTAAGCCAATTAAACCTCTTGACGGAACATCGAACTCTAAATGCTGTAATTCACCTTTTGGTTCCATCACTAACATATCTCCTTTACGTTGGGTTACTAACTCAATTGCTTTACCAGAATAATCTTCAGGGACATCAATAACTAATGTTTCCATTGGCTCATGTTTTTGGCCATCAATTTCCTTATATAGTACTTGAGGTTTGCCAACTTGTAGCTCGTAACCTTCTCTTCTCATTGTCTCAATTAGTACAGATAAGTGAAGTACACCTCTACCAAATACGTTAAATTTATCTTCTGTATCTGTATCTTCAACTCTTAGAGCTAAATTTTTCTCAATTTCTTGATATAAACGATCTCTTAAGTGACGAGAAGTAACAAACTTACCTTCCTTACCAAAAAATGGAGAATTGTTAATTGTAAATAACATACTCATTGTAGGTTCGTCAATAGAGATTCTAGGTAACTCTTCTGGATTTGTAATGTCTGCAATGGTATCTCCAATTTCAAAGTCATCAACACCTACAATAGAACAAATATCTCCACTTCTTGCTTTTTCAACCTGAACTTTACCCATTCCTTCGAATACGTATAATTCTTTTATTCTCACTTTTTTCTGAACACCATCTCTTTTGCAAAGTATGTAATCTTTATTTGCTTCTAAATCTCCTCTAAAAATACGTCCAATAGCTATTCTTCCTACAAATTTTGAATAATCTAAAGAAGTAATTTGCATTTGAGGTGTTCCTTCATGATAAGGTGCTTCAGGAATTTGTTCTAAAACTGTATCTAGTAGAGGAAGAATGTTGTCTGTAGGCTTGGTATGATCTAAACTCATCCATCCTTGTTTTGATGAACCAAATACAGTAACAAAATCTAACTGCTCTTCTGTTGCATCCAAACTAAACATTAAGTCAAACACAGCATCCTGAACTAGGTCAGGAGTACAGTTTTCTTTATCTACTTTATTTACTACAACAATAGGTTTTAAACCTAATTCTATTGCTTTTCCTAAAACAAATCTAGTTTGCGGCATTGCTCCCTCAAACGCATCAACCAATAATAAAACTCCATCAGCCATTTTTAATACACGCTCAACCTCACCACCAAAATCAGCGTGACCAGGAGTATCAATAACATTAATTTTAACTCCTTTATAGTTAACAGAAACATTTTTTGATAAGATGGTAATACCTCTTTCTCGCTCTAAATCATTGTTGTCTAACAGTAATTCAGTACGCTCAACTCTTTCGTCTAGCGTTTTACATTCATCAATAATTTTGTCAACCAATGTAGTTTTACCATGATCAACGTGAGCTATAATAGCAATGTTTCTAATAGATTCCATATCCCTAATTTATAAGTTGGCAAAAGTAGGTTTGTTTTTTATATAATTAAGGGTTCTTTTCTTTTTTAATTACTAAGTAGTTCATCTGAAAATTATCTTATCAATTTACAGATATAGTTTACTAATGTAAACATTCTTATAGCTAAAATGCTGTTTGGTAAAACCCAGTTTTCACTTATATGTATTACAACAATGCTAACAACTATAATAATTAATGTTTAATCATTAAAAATCAATTAGTTATTATTTTTCAATTAAAGCTATTGTTATCTAAAAAAATAATGGTTATTACCACTATTTACATATGTAAACACAATGTATTGAGTAAATTAGTTACATTTGTAAACAGTAGCTAATATTACAAATGTAAACACGTGTTTTTATGGAATTAATTGACCGTTTTAAGTATTTAATGAAACTAAATAATTTAACAGCTTCTGCTTTTGCAGATGAAATTGGCGTACAACGATCTAGCATGTCGCATATTCTATCGGGCAGAAACAAGCCTAGTTTAGAGCTGATTCAGAAAGTACTTACTCGTTTTCCAAAAGTTAGTGCCGATTGGTTTATTGCTGGTGTTACAAGTACTGAAAAAATAGAGCTACCCCAAAATACAGGTAGCAGTGCTGTTTCAGCATCCTCGCCTACCCTATCATTAAATAAAGGGAATATTAAGAAAATCGTAGTGTTTTATGATGATAACACCTTTGAAGAGTTTAAGAATGACTAAATAACCACTCTTGCGCTGGTTCTATTTCTGTAAAAATTTTTATTGGATTTTGATGCGTATATAACTTGTAATAAGCTGAAGCTAATAACCTTATAGGCATATTATTAACTACTATTACCTGAGCTATATTTAATTCATTGTACTTTTTATGTTCGGAAAAATACTTTCTTGACTTATGATCCATAGAGCTTAAAATATCTCTTGCGTCAACTAGTAGGTAGAATGGTTTATTATTAGTAACTTCTAGAGTCCAGTCTGTTAATAACTTAATTTCTTCTATATCTACATCAACCCCATTCTTAAACCTGGTTGTAATCAAGCTTATATTGTCAAAAGACATTGTGGCTGAATGAAATTCTTTAGTTATCATTTATATTAAAAATAAGCTTAAAATTAATGAGTTGTTTTGAATGAAAAAAAGAAAACCAATAAAATATTAAGCAAGAAGACTTCTGGGGGTTTGTGATTTACCTTTTTCAACGATGCTCTTTATGGGTCTAAAATTCTCTCTTAAACTACTCCATTTCTCAGGGTATTGGTTGAAAAGCTTGAGTATTTTGGATTGATGCTTTTTTAATATATCAGATATTGCAGCTGCTGAAACATTTGGCTGACAAGCATTTCCGATGTTTACTCCAGTGATTTTTTCGTTTTTAGATATTAATAGTTTTGCAGCATATTCATAACGATCTAAAAACTCAGTAGTTTTATCTAAGTTTTCCTCAGCAACAGTTTTTTGTTGAACTGGATTATGATTGTTAATAATATCATGTTCAGCAATTTCATATATATCCCCTAAAGTATATTTGTTTACTAAAATCTCTAAAGAATCCTTTAGTAGCTCTTTAATTTCAGTAAACTTTAAGTTTTGTTTGGAAATTTTTTCTATTGCAGCTTTAGATAATATAAAATCAGTGGACTCAAAAGCTGTTAATTCATTGAGCAAGTAAGAATAAGTAGCTTGTGTTTGATTGTAATTGCTTTCTTCTAAGTGAGATATTTTTTTTTGCAATGAACCAAAATCAATATTACTTGCAATTTTTTGGTGCACTTTCCTATTGTTATGGTTGGCTTTTAAGATAAGTGTTGCTTGGTTGTAGATTAAATTTTGAATAACCTCTTTAATGGTTATAGCCATAGCATCATTTGTGCTAGACAACTTAAAGTTTCCAATGTTATTTTTTAAATAAAAATATATAACATCTGATTTTTCATCATGAGCATTCTGGAAACGCAACTCTAGCACAGAGCTTTCTTCTTCATCTGTAAAAGTAAGCTGTTCTGCTTTGTTTTCTTTTGTTTCAAAAGGTACCTGCTCAGGTTTTATCCAGTTCGCTTTTTTGTTTGAACTTCTTATTTTGTTAATAAAACCGACATCGTGATACGTTAAACGATTAAGTTCTCCATCAAAAACTAAAGCTTCCACCTCTTGTTTACTTTGATTATAAAATACAGCCAAACACTTATCTAGCCCACTAACCATCTGTCTTGAATTACTCAAGATATAGCTAATTGGGTGCTCTAAAAATGTATAGCGCTGTAACATAATACTTTAAAAACTTAAAAATACAACTTAAATTCAAGTTTGGCAAACTTAAAAACTTAATTT
>JARGOE010000041.1:12011-14622 GCA_029210015.1 Vicingaceae bacterium | reverse complement strand
ATGAAGTAGATATGAATTATTATAAAACTGAAACTAATCTAGATAAAGAGTTTGATCAAACTGTAGAAAAGCATTTGCCAAAATGGGTCTTAATTATAATCGATTTCTTTAATAAAATATTTAACAGATTTATTGGTGATAAAACTGTTCAAAACACAATTATTAAAGCTCGTAAAGCTGTTAATGGTTTTTATAATACAATTAGTAATAAACAGATTTTTAAATCTCGTAAATTCTTTGCTTTTAAATCACCTCCCTAAGCATACATTTTGGTAAATTTGTAATCTAATATGTATAAGCTATTTATAAAACCTATCCTCTTTAGCATGAAGCCAGAAAAGGCTCATTATTTTGCTACTGACTTTCTTACATTTATTTGCAAAATACCTGGGCTTGCGGCCTTAACTCGCATGATTTATGATTACAAGCACCCTAAATTAGAAAAAGAATTATTTGGCTTAAAATTTAAAAACCCTGTTGGTTTAGCTGCAGGATTTGATAAAGATGCACGATGGTATAACCAATTAGCTAACTTAGGTTTCGGATTTATTGAAATAGGTACACTAACTCCTAAAGGTCAAGTAGGAAACCCAAAGCCTAGATTATTTAGAATACCTGAAGATGAAGGCTTAATCAATAGAATGGGGTTCAATAACCTAGGAGCTGAAGATGCTATAGAGCGTTTGAAGAATAGAAAAACTAATATTATTATTGGAGGAAATATTGGAAAAAATACTGCAACAAGTAATGATGATGCTTTAACTGATTACATATTTAATTTTAATACACTGCATGATTATGTTGACTACTTTGTAGTTAATGTTAGTTGCCCAAACGTAAAAGATCTTACAAAATTACAAGACACCCCTTTCCTACTTAATCTTTTGGGAGATTTAAAACACATCAATACAACAAAGGATAAACCAAAACCAATTCTATTAAAAATAGCTCCAGACTTAAATAATTCTCAATTAGACGAGGTTATTGAGATAGTTGCTGAAACAAGAATTGATGGTATAATTGCAACAAACACTACTACAAGTAGAGAAAATTTAAAAACTGACCCAAAAATAATTGAAGAGATTGCTAACGGTGGGTTAAGTGGGAAGCCAGTCAACACTCCATCTACAGAAGTAATTAAATATTTGTCTGAAAAATCAAAAAAAGCTTTTCCAATTATTGGTGTTGGAGGGATTCATTCACCACAAGATGCAATTGATAAATTAGAAGCTGGAGCTGATTTAGTGCAAGTTTATACAGGTTTTATTTATGAAGGACCTAGCTTAATGAAACGTATCAACAAAAAAATTATCGAGCATTATGGTTAAATTGATAGAATGTCCAAGAGATGCTATGCAAGGTCTGCATGATTTTATTCCAACAAAAGTCAAATCTAGTTATATTAATCAATTATTAAAAGTAGGCTTTGATACTATAGATTTTGGAAGTTTTGTTTCTCCTAAAGCAATTCCGCAGTTGAAAGATACTGCTGATGTTTTAAATCAACTTGACCTATCAGTTACTAAGAGTAAACTATTAGCTATTGTTGCTAATCAACGAGGAGCAAAAGATGCTTGTAATTTTGATGAAATCAATTATTTAGGGTTCCCCTTCTCTATCTCGGAAACATTTCAACAACGTAACACAAATTCAAGTATTGAAGAATCATTAACTCGAGTAGCTGATATTCAAAATCTCTGTGTAAAGCATAATAAAAAAATGGTGGTTTATATTTCTATGGCATTTGGCAACCCTTACGGGGATGACTGGAACAGTGATATTGTTATTGAATGGACTAACAAACTTGCTCAAATGGGGGTTAATATTATTGCATTGAGTGATACAATTGGTGTTTCTAACCCTGAAAACATTAGCTATTTATTTAAAAATATTATTCCAGAGTTTACCAAGGTAGAAATAGGAGCTCACTTACATACCACACCAACTACTTGGGAAGAGAAAGTAAATGCTGCTTACCAAAATGGATGTAGAAGGTTTGATGGAGCCATTAAGGGTTTTGGTGGTTGCCCAATGGCAACAGACGACTTAACAGGTAATATGCCAACAGAGAACATGTTAGATTACTTTTTTAGAAACGATATTGAAACAGGTTTAAATAATAATGAATTTCAGCAATCAATAATAAATGCATTAAAGGTTTTTCCAATTTAATGAAATGTTCAGTTTGTAATACTCAAATAGAAGGTAAATTCTGCAATAGCTGTGGTCAAAAATTTGATAGTAAAAAGCTGAGTTTTAAAACTGTTATAAGCGATATTTTTTCAAACTTAACTGATGTTGAAAAAAGTGTATTTTTAAACATATATAACATAATTAGATACCCAAAAAAAGTTATTAATAACTATTGGGATGGATTTAGGGGATACTATTATAAGCCAGGTAAAATGCTATTCTATTTCATCACAATAGCAGGTATAGGGGCGCTATTTCTTAAAGATAGATTGTTTGGATTAATATTCAATTCTGAGGGGATTTCTGAAGCTCTTACATTTGCTATTGTATTTTTCCCATTACTTAACTTATCATCTTTTCTAACCTATAGAAGGTATAAGAGAAATTATTTAGAGCATTTAGTCTCAACAATTTACTT
>JARGOE010000041.1:0-11911 GCA_029210015.1 Vicingaceae bacterium | reverse complement strand
AAGCCACTGACTAATCCTCGGGAAGGCGTAAAAATAAGGAGTAAGTCAGAAGACCTGCCTTTAACATCCACATTTTATGGAAAAGCTTTCGGGACTAAAAGCGAGGATTTATTCTATATTAATAAAGCTTCACTAATTACATCCCGGTTTAATTAATTTATTGTTTAACTCATTTTAAATTAAACCGATGAGAAAAATTTACAGATTAGCAGGCACTACTTGCTTAGTACTTTTGATTTCCTTAACTAACCTTAAAGCTCAAAATGTTTCAGATTTTGAAAACCTAACTCTCACCCCTAACACTTATTGGGATGGTTCTGATTATTCTGGAGTTCATAACTCAGGTTTATTTACTAGTAGCTTTTCAAGTGGTCATGGGGTATTCCCTAACGTTTACGACACTGTTTATGGTGAAATCTACGGTTATATGTCTGAAGGGTTTGCTTATAGTAATGTTCAGGACAGTTCAACAGTTGGCCAAGGATTCGCTTCATTTGCATATGGAGCATCATTATACACTATTGGTTCAAATTATGCAATAGGTAAAAATGGCTCTACCATTACATTAACTGGAAGTTCTAAAGGAAACACTTTGACTGGAATGTATGTCACTAATAGTACTTATAGTGGGATTAGTATGAGAGATGGAGATTACTTTGGGAAAATATTTGGAGATTCTTTATCTGCGTCAGGTCACTCTAGTGTAAATGACGGCACAAATGGTGAAGATTGGTTTCTTTTAACAGTAAAAGGTTTCTTAAATGGTAGCCCATCAGCTAATGATGTTGAATTTTATTTAGCAGACTTTAGATTTGCTAATAATCAACAGGATTATATTGTTGACTATTGGGATTGGTTAGATTTATCCCAATTAGGTAATGTAGATTCTGTTCAATTTTTACTTACATCTTCAGATACAACTGGTGGGTTTGGCATGAATACTCCTAACTTTTTTGTATTTGATGATTTTAATGGTATTGGTCCAATGTCAATTATAGATAATTTCGATTCAAATCAACTTTTGATATATCCAAATCCTGCTCAAAACATCATAAATATTAGCTTAGAATTAGGTGGTAAATCCATAGTTATTATTGATATTTCAGGAAAAGTTGTTGTTAATAAAACAAATCTTAATAAAGGAATTACAAGGATTGATATTTCGAAATTACAATCGGGAATTTATTTTGTGAAGCAAGGTGCCAAAGTAGAAAAGTTTATAAAACAATAATGAAAAAAGTTTTTATAGTAATACTTTCTTGTTTCTTAACTAATGGACTGGCAGCTCAATATTCACCACCTGCTGGGCAATTAGGAAGCACAGCTATACATAAAGACTCTTCTGTATTTGTTGGTTGGGCTACAAAATCAATAATTGAAAGAGGTTGGCAAAACATTGCTAATATATCTGCTGGAAAAACGACTGCAGGAGATTCGATTTCTCCAACAGGAAAATCTGGAATCAATGGGGTTGTTAGTTTAGGCGATAATGGAAGTGCCATTTTGACTTTTGATGGAGTTATTAAAGATGGCCCTGGTGCTGATTTTGCTGTGTTTGAAAACTCATTTGATGGACTATTTTTAGAATTAGCGTTTGTTGAAGTTAGTTCTGACGGAATTAACTTTTTTAGATTCGATGCTGTTTCATTATCAGATACAACTATTCAAACAAATAGTTTTGGAAATACCGATGCTACTAAAATTTACAATTTAGCAGGAAAATACAAGGTTCAGTACGGAACTCCTTTTGACTTAAGTGAATTGACAGGAACTCCAGGTTTAGATATTAATAATATTTCGCATGTAAAAGTTGTTGATGTGGTAGGTAATATAGTTGAGCCTTATGCCACTTTCGATTCGCAAAACCATTCTGTAAATGATCCGTGGCCAACTGAATTTGCTGCCGGTGGTTTTGATTTAGATGCTGTTGGAGTAATTAACTTTAACCCTACTTCTGTTGATGGATTAACCGGAGAGACCAATTTAATCATGTATCCTAACCCGGTTAAAGGCTTGCTTACAATTCGTTTTACTGAAACAGCTACTTACTTTATTGATATACATGACCTTACTGGCAAAGTAATGTTTAGTAATACAACGACAAAAAAGGAGCATAGTATTGAGTTGAATTATTTAAAGCCTGGAGTTTATTTTGTTTCTATAAAATCAGGTACTAAGAATATTGTAAAACGAATTATAAAACAATAGACTATTGATTTCGATTAAGAACATATTAATCCTTGTTATACTTTTATTGTTGCAAGGTTTTGTTTTTTCTCAAGAAACTAGAGATACCTTGCAGTTAAAAACAGTTCTGGTGTTAGAATCAAAAGTTCCAGCAGCTTATAAATCAACCCAATTAGACTCTTCGGCAACTAGGCAAGCTGTTAATCTTTCCGAGTTGCTCAATAGCAGTTCTCCAGTTTTTGTGAAAACTTATGGTTCGGGCTCGCTAGCATCTGTTTCTTTTAGAGGTACAGGAGCAAATCATACCAGTGTGCTATGGAATGGAGTTACTTTAAACTCCCCAATGAATGGTCAGGTTGATTTTTCTTTATTTCCCACTCCATTTATTGATGATGCAACGCTTTATCATGGAGCGAGTGGTCTAATTAATGGTTCTGGAGCCTTGGGTGGTAGTGTTGAGTTAAATAATGCAACTAGTTTTAATAGGGGTTTCTCTACTACAATGCAGCAAAGTATAGGCAGTTTCGGAAACTATATTAGTAACGCTAAAATCAGTTATTCTAATCAAAAATGGTTGACAGAAACTCAGTTTTATTTCAACACCAACAAAAACAACTTTGAGTTTACCAATGTTGCTTTTAAAGAACAGCCTCGTATAACACAACAAAATGCCAATTTAAAGCAATATGGTTTGCAACAAGCTATTTATAGGCACTTGAAGAATAATAAGCTTGGTGTGCGATTTTGGTATTTTAATAGTAACAGAGAATTACCAACCAGTATGCTTTCCATGTTAAACGATGATGTAATTCCAGCTAATGAAACACAGCAAGATGAATCATATAGAGTAATGTTAGAGTGGTCAGGATTTACATCGAAATTAAATTATAGAATAACCAGTGCTTACTTAAAAGATAAATTAATCTATAAAAATAATTCAAGCAGCACTCACTCAACTAGCAATACGGAAGTGTTTGATAATAAATTAAATACAAGTACTTATTTAAATTATAATTTCACATTAAAAAATGTATTATCTGTTAGGTATGAACAAGCTAAGACAGATGGATTCAATCAAAGTCATAGTAGATTTAACAACTATTGGTTGCTTGGTATCGACAAACAAATAAAGCGTTTAAACCTTTCTGTATTTAATCGAACAATGATGGTTTCTGATGAAGTTCAGATGGTAGCTCCATCATTAGGTGTTTTATATGGCTTAACAAAAGGTAACCACCTAAAAATAAAAGCAAACGCAGCAATTAACTACAACTACCCTACTTTTAATGATTTATATTGGAGTGTTGGAGGAAATGAAGACCTACAGCAAGAAAAAGCAGAAATGGTTGAATTGGGAGCTAGCTATAAGGCTAAGATAAGATCAACTGTTTTTACTAATGAGGTTACTGCTTTTTACTCTCATGTATATGATTGGATCATATGGCTACCAACTAACATTAATATATGGTCACCAACTAACCTTAGAGAGGTTGAAAATAAAGGTATTGAGTATAGTTTGAAGCTAAACACTACTTATCAAAAACTAAAAATTAAGTTTAATGGGAATTATGCTTATACCATAAGTACTAACCGGAAAGCGAAAAATTACAATGATAATAGTGTAAATAAGCAACTAATATATGTCCCTTATCACCAAATTAATTACACTTTAGAATTGTCATTAATGAGTTTTCAATTAAGCTATAATTACAATTATATAGGTAGGCGTTTTATGTCAACAGATAATAATTGGTATTTACCTGCTAATTATATTTCTAACGTAAGTATAGCAAAGGACTTTAAAGTGAATTCAAAAACAAAATTAAATGGATCTTTAAAAGTCAATAATATCTTTAATCAAGATTATCAAGCAATAGCATGGAGAGCTATGCCGGGAAGAAATTATTTATTTACTTTATCTTTTCAATTTAACTAATGAGACTATTATATGTTACATTGCTTTCAATTAGTTTGTTTTCTTGTAAAAAAGAGGAACTAGGACCTCAATGTATAAATTGTAGTAACGATAGTATTGAATCGGAAGCAGCTGATGTTTTAATATTAAATGAAGGTAACTTTGGCTGGGGAAATGGATCAATTTCATATTACCAGCCCCACACTAAAACTGTTTCTGACAATGTTTATAAACAAGCTAATAACAATATACCTTTAGGAGATGTTGTTCAATCGGCTTGTCAATTCAATAACAAAATTTATGTTGTTGCAAATAACTCTTCTAAAGTTGAAGTAGTAAATAGTTCTAATTTTTCAAATATCGCTTCAATAAGTGGTTTCAATTCGCCTCGATATTTTTTGCCTGTTTCTTATTCAAAAGCATATGTTTCTGATTTATATTCAAACTCTATACAGGTTGTAGATTTAACAAATAACACTATTACTGGTAGTATTAATACTAATGGTTGGACTGAGCAACTTTTATTATATAACGATACTGTTTATGCATGTGATATGTCTAATGACAATTTATTAATCATAAATCCATCAAACAATACTTTGGTAGATAGTGTTAAATTAGGCGTTGAGCCTAATAGCATTACTAAAGATAAAAATGATAAGCTATGGATAATGTGTGGTGGTGGTTTTCAAGAAGACAATGCAAAGTTGATTAGGTTCAATCCGCAAACACGAACTATTGAAGCAACCTTTATCTTTTCTAATATTAATCAATCTCCTAGTAGTTTGATTATGGATAATGAAAAAGAGCAACTTTATTTTTTAAATAATAATGTTTACAAAATGGATATTTCAGCAACCTCTCTCCCATCCTCTGTTTTAATTAACAACAATAGTAACACCTTTTATGGTTTAGGAGTTGACCCTATTAATGAAGACATATATGTTGCAGATGCTATTGATTATGTACAAAGTGGAATCGTTTTCAGATATTCATCTAGCGGAAGCTTAATACACCAGTTTAATGTGGGGATTATTCCTGGCAAATTCTTATTTATAGAATAATGGAGAAAGAACCAATAGTAATGAGTTGGAGCGGAGGGAAAGATGCTTCATTTGCTTTATATAAAATCCTACAAGAAGGTAAATACGATGTGAAGTATTTGCTAACTAATATTTATGAACCGAACAAACGTGTTTCAATGCATGGTGTCCCTGAAGAACTGATTGAAGCTCAAGCAAAAAGTATTGGCATTCCTTTAAAAACAATGTATATTAAAGAATCTTCTCACAAAGAGTATAATATAAAAATGAATGAAATGCTTTTATCTTTTAAAGCTGAAGGCATTTTTAAAGTAGCTTTTGGAGACATATTTTTAGATGATTTAAAGCAATACCGTGAAGATAAGCTAGCTGAAGTTGAAATGACAGGTGTTTTTCCTTTATGGAAAAGAAATACTCGAGAATTAGCAAAAGAGTTTATTCAAATTGGTTTTAGAAGTCATATTTGTAGTATTGATGCTTCTAAAATACCTAGCAACCTGGTTGGAGTTGATTTTACTTACGAATTTTTAAATGAGCTTCCTAATGAAGTTGACTACTGTGGAGAAAACGGTGAATTCCATTCTTATTGCTATAATGGCCCAATATTTAATAAACGGATATGTTTTCAGATTAACGGTGTCTCAGAACAGAAATATGAGTATAATGTCTTAATTAGCACCTATCTTTTTTCTGATATAAGCTTGAGTTATTAACATATTGTTAATAACTAGGCTTCCGAATATTCTCATATTTTTCTGATTTGATGTAACTTACGCCTTACTAAACAAAACAACTATTATTATGAAAAACAATTTACGTTCATTTGTACTTGGAGCTGGATTAGCATTTTCTTCATTATTTTTTGCTGGGAATGCAATATCTCAAACTGTACATAAAGATTTTATTGATGGCCAAATATGGTTTCAATTAAAAGCTGACAAAGTCGTTCAGTATACAATCTCAGAAGATGGAAAAGTTAAACCAAACTTAAACAAGATGAAACTTTCATCTATGCCTTATTTAAGGGATGTTTTTAAGAAGCACTCCATCACAAATTTATCACAACCATTTCCTAAAGCTTATGGCTCAGATGAATTAATGAGAACTTACTTATTAAATTTTGCTGACATTAATAATGTTGATGCTTTTATTGCAGAAATGGAAGAATCTGGAAATGTGGTTTATGCTGAGAAAGTTCCTTTAATGGAAATCTCATTAACACCAAACGATCCTCTTCATAATTCTTCTAACATGTGGGGATTATTCCAAATTAATGCTGAGCAAGCTTGGAATGTATCACTTGGAAGTTCGAGTATAGTTGTTGCTGTTGCAGATAATACTGTTGAAATAGCGCACACTGACCTTACTAATGCTATTTGGACAAATACAGGAGAGATACCAGGAAACAATATTGATGATGACAATAATGGATTTATTGATGATGTGAATGGATGGGATGCTGGAGGAAACTCTGCTGCTAACAATCCTGATGGAAATATAAATGTGCCAAGTTCTGCTTGGGATCATGGAACACACTGTGCTGGAACTGTTGGTGCTGAATCAAATAACAACAATGGAGTTTCATCTATTGGTTTTGGTGTCTCTATTATGCCTATTAAATGTACTCATGATCAAGCATCTTCAACTGCAGTTACAAATGGTTATGATGGTATTTATTACGCTGCTATTAATAATGCTGATGTAATTAGCTGTTCTTGGGGTGGTACTGGATTTTCTACTACTGGGCAGAATGTTGTTAATTTTGCTAATAGTAGCGGAAGTATTGTTGTTGCTGCTGCAGGTAATAGTAATGTAGATAATGATGTTACACCTCACTACCCTTCTAGTTATGCTAATGCCATGTCTGTAGCATCTACTACAACTGGTGATGTAAAATCAAGTTTTTCTAATTACGGATTAAATTCAGTTGATATTTCAGCTCCAGGAAGTAATATTCTTAGTACTGTACCTTTTAATAACTATAGCTTTAAAAGTGGAACTTCAATGGCTACGCCAATGGTTTCAGGTTTGTTAGGTTTAATGAAATCTTTAAACCCTGCAATGCCAAATTCAGCGTTAATTAATTGTCTTTATTCTACTGCAGTTAACATTAATTCTCAAAACCCAAGTCATGCAAACGAGTTAGGAAATGGTAGAATTGATGCTTTAGCAGCAATGAATTGTGTAGCTGCTACTTTAAATAGTGCTCCTGTAGCACAATTTTCTGCTAACATAACTACTATTACTGCTGGGGGAAGTGTTACATTTACTGATCAATCAACATTTGGACCAACGAACTGGGCATGGAATTTTAATAACCTAAATTTAAATCCTGGAAGTGTTATTCCTGCTACTGCAAATACACAAGGTCCTCATATCGTTCAATATAATACGCCTGGACTTTATGAAGTTTCATTATTTGTAAGTAACGGTAATGGTAATGATACAGAAACAAAAACTGCTTATATAAACGTTACAACTCCTGGAGCTTGTAATCAGATTAACTTAGATGACCCTTCTTTTTCTGGACCTACTACTGGTTTTCATGTAGGATGGAATCCAACTTTATATACAGCTACATCTGGAGGATATGTTAGTGGAAATAATTTCAGAAGTGATAAAGCAAAAGTTGAATACTTCCCTTCTGCATTAGTAGGTTCTAATACTCAATTTGTAGAAGGCGTTTATGTTTGGATTGGAAATAAATCTCACTCAAATGCTAATACAACTGTTAATGTTAACTTGTATAATGCAACAGGAGGATCACCAACAGGTGCACCAATGGCAACTAGAACAGTTGCAATGGGAGATATTAACCCATTTACTATCTACTTTTGGAGATTTAATACTCCTGTACAAGTTCCTGCATCTTCTGAGATTGCTGTAGGTATAGATTTTTCAAACTTAAATTTAAATGCTGGAGACACCTTGTCAATCGTTACAAGTGCTAATGGCAATCCAACAAACTCAACTGGATTTGAACAATTAACTAGTAATGTTTGGCAACCATATTCTACTGGTTGGAATGGTATTACAACATTAAGTCACTATATCTTTCCACAATTGACTGCAAGTCCAGCAACAGCTGTTTTGTCTTCAATACCTACTTCACCAATAACAATTTGTGAAGGAGATATTGTTAATTATGACGCTACAGGATCTACTTATCAAGATACTTTATTGTGGTCATTCCCTGGTGTTACTCCTTCATCATCAAATAATGTAATGGATAGTGTAGTTTACAATACCTCAGGTACCTATAGAACATACCTTGAAGTTGTTGGTGGTGGATGTAGTACTTATGCTATTGATTCAGTTGATATAGTAGTTAATCCAACACCTACACCAACTGTTACTTCTACAGCTGATACAGTTTGTTCTGGTAATGCTGTAAATATATTTGCAACTGGTGGTGGTACATATTTGTGGACACCGAGTAATCAAACTACTCCAGCAATTAATGTAAATCCAACATCTACTACGACTTATAATGTTGCTGTTACAACTGGTGGGTGTACAGGGAATGCATCTAAGACTATTTATGTAGAAAACGCTCCATCAGCAGCTGCGACATTTACACCTTCGGGAACTATTTGTACTGGAAGCATTGTTAATTTTGATGGATCTACTTCTAATGGAGCAGCAAGTTATAATTGGAGTTTCCCAGCTGGATCACCGTCAGCAGGATCTTCTACTAGTCCATTTCCTGCAATTAGTTTTGGCACAGGTGGTACACACAATTATTCTTTACAAGTGACTAACACTTGTGGAAATAATACATTTAACGGTACAGTTACTGTTACTCAAGGACCAAATGTTGTTGCAAGCGCTAACCCTGGCACTACTATTTGCCAAGGAGATCAAGTTACTATTAGTGCTAATGGAGCAACTACTTACAACTGGGATAATAGCTTAGGAGCTGGTGCTTCACACGTTGTTTCACCTACTGGAAACACTACATATATTGTAACTGGTGATGATGGTACTTGTACAAGTAATGATACTATAACAATTACAGTGACTATTTGTACTGGTGTTGATGATTTAGCTAAGAATAAGCTAAGCATCTTCCCTAACCCAACAAATAACATAGTTAATGTAAGTGGATTAGAAAATGCGCAACAATTAACATTATTAGATGTAACTGGAAAAGTTGTTTATAACAACACTAGCATTTCTACTAATAATATTACAATAGATATCTCTGCAGCAAGTAAAGGTTTGTATTTCTTGCAAATTAAAACTGATAGCGGAATTGAATCATATAAAATTGTTAAGCAATAATAGATTCTAACATCAAAACAAAAGGGCTTCGAAATTCGAAGCCCTTTTTTATTATAAGAAAATTTAGATGGTAATATTATTTCAACATCTTTAGGTAATGTTTGATTTGAATAATTAGATAGTCTAATTGTGGCTTTTGTGAGACATCAATTAACATATCACAAGAAGTGTTTTTATAACCTCCTTCTGCCCCTACTTTAAACTTAGCTATAGATAGTGTGCTAATGTATTCTATAGGGAAACAATCATTCATATTTAAATCAATTAAAATGCTAAAAGGCTTTTTTATGAAATTTTCAACATCTACACCGTTTGGCACTTGAGATTTAGACAGATTTTTTCTATCAAAATAAGTGTAGCTTAAATGAGGTGTAACAATATCTGAAGAATCCTTCGAATCTATAAAGCCTAAAGACAACACGTCTTTTCTTTCTTCTTTTAAATGCTGAGTAAACTTTTTTACAATTTCAGCTTCACTTCTGTTGGTTGCGTTATATATAATCCCAATTGTTGAAGCTTTTTCGATATTAAAAGCTTTTATAGTCCTATTTAAACGCTTTAATTCTTTCTTTAACTTGAAACGACCTAATTTTTCTTGTATATTCTTTACCCCACTCACCTTATTTAATAATTATTTTTTCAACCATCTTTTTACCCATCTTTTGATTTAACCTCTGGATTAAACCTTCTTTAACATAGCTCAACTCTTGCTTTAATGAGGATGAGTCTAACTGAACATATAAAATTTTATTTTTAAAGGCAATGTTTTTTGTATGATTAACAAACATTTTACCTACTTGCTCATCATATACTTTTAAAAGTTCAATCTCATCTAATTGGTCTTGATACCCATAAGCTCTTAATAATTGATCAATTGTTTTTTTTAATGGACTATCAGACATTTATCGCTTCTCCTTCTTTAATGTTAAACGATTTAAAATTAATCTTTTCTTTAGTAAGAATTTGAGGTATACGATCTAAATCAGTGTCTGTAATGAAAACTTGACCAAAATCACCTGATCCAACAATGTTTAATAACTGACTCATTCTTTGCCCATCCAACTTATCATAAATATCATCTAGTAGGATAATTACTTTTTGATTGCTTATATTCTGAATTAACTCTGCCTGAGCAAGTTTTAATGCCAGTAAATATGTCTTTTGCTGCCCTTGAGAACCAAACTTTTTTAAAGGAATATCGCCTAGCAAAAACACTAAATCATCTTTATGTATACCAATATTTGTATAGTGATTAGCTCTGTCTTGGTCAATGTTATTATTTAGTAAATTATCAAAATTTCCGTCATTTAGTTGTGAGCGATATTCAAGAACTACCTTTTCTTTATCCCCACTCAGCTTAGTATAAAAATGTTGGAAAATTGGAGTAAAGTCTTCGATAAATTTTTTTCTTGCTTTGTATATTAATTTTCCATACTGTATCAACTGCTCATTCCAGACTTCAAGAGTGTCTTGATCAAAATTTCGGTTTTTCCAGAACGATTTTAATAAAAGATTACGGTGGTTTAGAGCTTTATTATAAGAAAGCAAGTTGCTTAAGTATCCTGAATCATATTGAGAAACAATACCATCAACAAATTTTCTTCTTACATCACTCCCATCAATAATTAATAAAATATCAATAGGTGTTATGATAACTAAAGGAATCATTCCTATATGGTCAGCTAAACGCTCATAATTCTTCTTATTTCGTTTAAACTGTTTTTTCTGTCCCTTTTTCAAACCACAATAAATGACTTCATCTTTGCCATTTTTATCATAATATCCTTCAACTACAAAAAATGGCATGTCATGCTTAATGTTCTGACTGTCAATTGGGTTAAAAAAGCTTTTACAGAAAGACAAATAATAGATGGCGTCTAATAAATTTGTTTTCCCCTCCCCATTATTTCCTAAAAAACAATTCACTTTATCAGATAAGACTATCTGAGCTTCATCGTAATTCTTGAAATTTAATATGGAAAGCTTTTTTAGAAACATCTTACAAATGTAAAAAGATGAATAGATTTAAGCATTAAAATTGCTATCAAATTAAAAAAAAACTATTTTTGCCAAACTTATAATTTAAGGATTAAAAAATGAGTAAAGAAACAACAGACCATAACGAACCAATAGTTGATGTTCAAGAAGTTTACAGTAAAACTGAAAACTTTATTGATAACAACAAAAAAAGATTATCAATTATAGTTGTTGCTGTTTTAGCAATTGTTGGTGGTTATTTAGGATATAAAAAGATGGTTATCGCTCCTATGGAGATTGAAGCTCAATCTGCTATGTTTATGGCAGAAAAATATTTTGAGCAGGATTCTTTGCAATTAGCTATTAATGGTGATGGACAGAACTACGGTTTTATTGATATTGCTGAAGAATATAGCGGAACTAAATCAGCAAATCTGGCTCATTATTACTTAGGTATTTGTTACCGTAACACTGGTGAATATGAATATGCTATTGACGAATTAAA
>JARGOE010000040.1 GCA_029210015.1 Vicingaceae bacterium | reverse complement strand
TACCCGAAAACTTGATAAAATCTTTTCCAAATAAAATCATCAATATACACCCTGCATTATTACCAAAATTTGGTGGAAAAGGAATGTATGGGGATAACGTGCACAAAGCAGTTGTTGAAGCAAAAGAAACAGAAAGTGGTATAACTATCCATTTTGTAAATGAAAATTATGATGAAGGGGAAATCATCTTCCAAGCAAAATGTGAAGTATTACCAGCTGAAACACATGAAGATGTTGCAGCCAAAATACACGAGTTAGAGTATGAATATTACCCTAAGGTGATTGAAAGTGCTATTTTGCCCATTTGACTTTCTGCTTAAAAAAGCCGAACTTCGTTTAACACAATGTAAGAAACATTAAAACATTTCTAACAAGTACGTTAGGCAACATAAATAATGTTAAAAAAATTAACCAGAAAAAGAAAAAAAGAACTACAACTTCTTGAGTTGATTGCTATTGCTTTAGGTGGAATGGTAGGCGGTGGAATTTTTGCTATTCTAGGTGTTTCAGTTGAAAATATTGGAAATGCAACACCTATTGCATTTCTAATTGGTGGGATTCTTGCTTTTTTTGCAGCTTATTCTTACGTGAAACTAGCTTTGTATTATAAAGATGAAGGAGCTACTTATTCCTTTTTTAAAAAAACATTTCCAAATTCTCCATTTTCTTCCTCAGCAATTGGTTGGCTTGTCGCTTTTGGTTACATCAGTACACTAGCGCTCTATGCTTTTACTTTTTCCACCTATTTAGGTAGTATTTTACCATTTAACGATTCCTATTGGTCCAATAAGCTAATAGCAGGCGGCATCATTTTGCTTTTTGCTGTAATCAATATTGTTAGTGTTAAAGGAATGGGTAAAATTGAAGATTGGATGGTTTATACCAAACTAATTTTACTATTGTTCATTTCTGGTCTTCTTGCTGGAAAGGGACACATCGAGAACTTTACTCCAATTATTGAAAGTGACACTTCCTTACTAAGTATTTTAATTATTGCGTCAATAACCTTTGTAGCTTTTGAAGGATTTCAGCTTGTAATACACGCCTATGATGAAATGAATGAACCACAAAAAAACATCCCTCGTGCTATTTATAGTTCAATAGGGATTGCTACTTTTCTATACGTAATTTTAGCTATTGGAGCGCTTGCAACTATCCCTAAAGAAATGATTATTCAAGATAAAGAATATGCTTTAGCTGCTGGAGCACAGGAAATTTTAGGTGATTTAGGTATGTTTATAGTAATCTTTGGAGCACTACTTGCTACTTCGAGCGCTATAAGCGGAACTTTATTCGGTGCATCACGACTAATAGCGGTTATTTCTAAAGACGGCTATTTACCAAGTAAATTATCCAATAGAATAAATGGACACATTCCAAATTATGCCATAATTACTATGAGTATTTTTTCATTTGCGCTAATATTAAGTGGAGGATTACAAATTATTTTGGAGTTTGGTAGTATTACCTTTATCATAGTATCTTTTTTAATGGCATATGCCAACTACAAAAAACGAGCGGAAACGAAAACACACATCTTCCCTGCAATAATGGCTATGATTGGCTTATTGTTTGGAGGAATATTGATTTTTTATTTTGAATTTAAAGAAAACCCTCAACAGCTAATTTATATACTCCTTATGTATTTGTTATTGATATTTGGAGCATATGTTTTTGCGAAAAAAAATAAAAAACGATTGCCTAACACTATGTAAAAAGCATTAAAACGACTTTTTACATTAACCGTTAAACGAAAAATCTCCTAAAGCCTAAATCAGTTTTTTAAAAACAAACCCTTTATCCAATAAATTTTCTATGGCTTTTGGTAAAGCATATTTTAAGTTTGGTGCAGCTTTTTCACTATCATGAAAAACAATTATGCCACCTGATTCGGTATTTTTTATAACATTATCTAAACACTTCTCGGGGGAAGTTTTTACATCAAAATCACCACTTAAAACACTCCACATAATAATGTTGTATTGTTCTTTTAAGTGCTTGGCTTGGCTCTTAGTTATTCTACCGTAAGGAGGTCTAAAAAGCTTAGAATTAATCAATTTTTGACTCTTTTCAATATCATCAAAGTAGTTATCATCATTCGTTTTCCATCCGCTGGGGTGAGCGTAAGAGTGATTTCCTACGGCATGTCCTTCATCTAAAATACGCTGATAAATCTTAGGGTGTTTTTCTACATTTTGTCCTAAACAAAAAAAGGTAGCTTTTATATTATATTGATTTAAAACATCCAGCGTCCACTCGGTAATTTCTGGTGTTGGCCCATCATCAAAAGTTAAATAAATTTTATTTTCAGTATTCGGTATTTCCCAAGTTAATTGAGAATAAAGGGCTTTTATAATTTTAGGTGATTTAGGTAGGAACATTAATAAGTTTTATTGCTCCACAACAGCTTGGTCTGTTCCAACCATATTACTAACTATACGTTCGGCAATTAACGGAAACTGATCTTTTATAATTTTATCTATTTCATTCTGCCCCGAAGGAAACCTAGATTTAATGGCTCCAGAGCTAACCTCTTTACCAGTTGAATCAAAAATAGTATAATGAACTTTTATTTCTCTTTGGTAAGCTTCGTCAGTTGCTAAATAACGAGAGTCCGCAGCTCTTTTTATATCTAATTGATTAATAAAGATATAAAATGATGCTTTATATTGTTTATCTAAGTTGGTTAATAATTTTTCATTAGAAATAGCCGTTTTCATATATTTCTCACGGTTATCAACCTGAGAAACAACTTGTCCATTTCTAACGCCCGCCTCAATATATTCCTCCTCTTTTTCCTTTTTCTTAAACTTCCCTATTAACTTTTTACCTACTGTTTCCTTTTCAACCACTTCCTCTTCTGGAACAACTTCGTACTTATATCCAATAGAGTTGTATATGTATGCTAATTCCTTTTTAGCTTCAGTGGGTTCTATAGAGTAAAATGATAAAGGCTTATAATATTTTTTTAATGCAATAAAAATATTTTGATCTAGTGCGGCCCTAAACTTAGCTTTAATTTGATGAAAATTTAATTCTGTTTTTTGAGAGATGTCTCTATCTATATCCGAAAAGTACATTTTAGTTTCGAATGGAACTATTAATACAGAACCTTGATTTGTTAAGCCAGAAGATTGACTATCTCCGGTTGTTGTGTTCTGTGCAACAGTAACAAACGAAATCATTACAGCTACAAAAGTTAAAACTATATTTCTCATAAAACCTTTTTTTACACGTTGATAGTAAAAGTACATCAATAAGATAGCGCTGCTATTTTAAAGTCAGTACTTTTTAAACACTAAAGCGTTAATTACTGTAAGCCTATTGGCAAGTTTTATGCCTTAAATATAGATTTTGTTTTACTTTTTGTATTTATAAGGTAGAACTTTAGAATACTTATCTTTTGAAATTACAATCATTGAGTGCATGTTGCGAATCTCCTCTATAGGAGAAAGCTTCTCTTTTACTAAAGTGTCAAAAGCGGTAATATCTTTTACTATAATTTTCAATAGATAATCTGCCTGGCCTGTTACATTATAACATTCCATTACTTCATCAATTTTATTGATCTGCTCAATAAAGTTATTAATAGCATTGTCTCTTTGTCTAATTAAAGATATCTGCATATAAGCAGCTAAACCTAATTCTAACTTAGACTCTTCAACTAATGCATGATAACTATTAATAAACCCGTTATTTTCTAATTTTTTTACACGCTCTAAAGTTGGTGCAGGAGATAATCCAATATCTTTCGATAATTGTAAATTGGTAATCTTACCATTTTCCTGTAATCTCTTAAGAATTTTTAAATCTAACTCATCTAACTTCATCGCTTATAATTTTAATTATTCTAAAACAATCTTTTAAAAAATTAAAGTTAGCAAAATTAAAGTTCGAAAAAATGGAATTAACTTAAAAAAATCACTCGATTTGATACAATGTTGGCTTGCTAGGAGATGCGTCATTTTCAAAGCTTGCAATTTGAAATTGCAATATATAATAATCATCTTCTATATCGTTTGAAACATAAATCAATTCTGTTATTGTTTTGTCAGTTTGTGGATTCTTAGGGTAATCCCAAAAAATATGGTGTGAAATTAATTTTCCATCATCTTGTTCTCTATCCACGGAAGGGGTATCAATTAAAAAATGTTTAACCCCATTATCAACTAAAAACTGCATTGCTTTATCTTGAACATAGGTTGGATTAGTATCAGAATATTGTTTTCCTAACTTAGAATCACTATTTGGAAGTGTACGAATAATGATGGCATCTGCTTCATTATTTTGCCAAACCTTTTCAACTTGCTCCAACATTATTACGCTGTCACCATTTACATTGTATGGGGTAATTGTTACCAGTTTGGCATAAAAGGTAAATTGCTTTAGACATTGATTAATAGTCTGTTGTTCTTTACTAATATGTCCTACACACTCTGTATGAGTTCCATGCCCATGAGGGTTAAAAAAAATGTTTCTAAAGTTAACTGCACCTCCTAAGTTCACATCTCCAATAAAACCATTTTCCATAACTGGAGTAAATTCTGGAGGATTAACGTACCAAGCTGTTACATTTTGAGAGCTTCCGATTAAAGGCATTGAAATGTCTAAAGGTTTTGATAGGTCAACCTTAAAATTAGTACCTCTGTATTCTATTGTTGTTTTCATTCTATATAAAACAAATCGGAGGAAATTTTATCAGCAATAAAAATTCCTTCTTGAGTTAATGTTATTTTCCCTTTTTTGGTTTGAAGATAAGAAGTTTTTAAATACTGCTCTAACTCTTTATTAAAATGTTGATTAATTGCTACGCTAAAATTAGTTTCAATATAATCTTTTTCAATACCCCAAATAGTCCTTAATCTTGTTAAAACATACTCATTATATGCTGTTTTTTTATCTATTAATTCTTCTTCATTATACTTCTCCTCGTTATTTATTGCTTTAATATATTTAATGTTATTAGAAACATTCCAGCTTCTCTTGTTTTTATAATAAGAATGGGCAGACGGTCCAAACCCTAAATATTCTTGTCCTTTCCAATAATTGCTATTGTGTTGAGAATAAAACCCTGCAGCCCCGAAATTAGACACCTCATATTGGGTTAACCCAAATGATTTCGTTTTTGCCATTAACAGCTTAAATTGTTTAATAGCTTCTTCATCTGTTGGTAAACTTGTTTGATTAGTTTTTACTTGGTGGTGCAAAGCTGTATTAGGCTCTACAGTTAAAGTGTAGGCAGACAAATGCGGAACTTTTAACTCGTTTACTTTGTCTAAGTTTTGCTCCCATTTTTGCATCGTTAATGTTGGGGTATTATATATCAAGTCTATCGTAATGTTTTCAAAACCTAAATCTTGGCTTAGAAGTATGCTTTGTTCTGCTTGATTTGAATTGTGTGCACGATTAAAAAACTGCAAATCTTCATAAAAAAAAGATTGAGTACCAATGCTTAATCTATTCACTCTAATTTGCTTTAGTTCTTTAAGTTTTTTTGAGGTTAAATCATCAGGGTTACATTCAAAGGTAAGTTCTATATTTTGAGCAATATTATAGTTACTATATATGGCATCTATAATTAAGTTTAAGTCTTCTAAATCCAGTAAACTTGGTGTTCCTCCCCCAAAATAGATAGTATTAATTTCTGTCTTTAAAAAATCTTTCTTTTGAATAATCTCCTTTACTAAAGCGTTAACGAAACTTGCTTTATGTTTTAAAGAAGTAGAGAAATGAAAATCACAATAACTACAAGCTTGTTTGCAGAATGGAATATGGAGGTAGATTCCTGCCATTTATTTATTCAGAACTATCCTAAATGTAGTGCCTGTTTCGTCTGATTGTTTCACAAAAATTTTGCCTTCATGATAATTTTCTATTATTCGCTTAACTAAAGACAGTCCTAGTCCCCAACCCCTTTGTTTTGTGGTAAACCCTGGTTCAAAAATTGTTTTTTGATCACCCCTCGGAATTCCAGTCCCAGTATCACTAATATCTATATATACAAATTGTGTCTGGTCAGTAATATTAATAGATATATCACCTTCACCCTTCATTGCGTCAACAGCATTTTTTATTAAGTTTTCTAGCACCCAACTAAAAAGTGATGGGTTAAGCTTTGCAGTAACTTCTATATTATTTTGTGTAGTTACAGTAACATTAACTTTTTTAGAAATTCTAACTTTTAAATAACCTACCGTATGTTCAATTACAGATTTTAAGTTTTCGTGTTCTAAGGTAGGTACCGATCCAATTTTAGAAAAACGTTCGGTAATCATTTCTAATCGAGTAATATCCTTAGATAGTTCATTAATAATGCTATCTTCTAATTCTTTAGTTTTTAAATACTCAACCCATGCTATTAAAGAAGAAAGAGGTGTTCCTAGTTGGTGAGCAGTTTCTTTAGCCATACCTACCCAAACTTGGTTTTGTTCAACCTTTCTTGAAGTACTAAATAAATAATATGAAATCAATAAAAAGAGTGCTATTATAAATATTTGGAAATAAGGGTAAAACTTTAATTGTTGTAACAATTCTGAGTCTTTATAAAAAATATAGTTTTTATCACTGTTATTAATATTAATAGCTATTGGTTCATTCTCTATTCGCATCTCTTTTATCGTTGCTATTAAAAAATCATTACTAACTCCTGTATCCCCTCCTTCGAGATTCCCATACTCAATAACATTTGTTTGAGAACTGTCGGTATAAATAACAGGTACTGATGCTGAATTTATTACTATTTCTGAAATAAAAGACTCAATTAAATCATCCAAAACAATCTTTAATTCTGAGAAAATTTTGGAATCCTTATAAAAAAGTTTTTGACTAAAAGTATAACCTGGAATATGATAAATTAAATCAATAGGTGCTTTACCATTATTCCTCATTGCATGAAGTTCATCTTGTAAAAATTGAGCCGTATCCACAGATGCTTTTAGGTCAAAATTTCTCCAATTCACTATGTTTTCTTTCTCATCAATAACAATTACAGGAATAGTCGTATTTCTTGAAAGAATGTCTAAATAAAAAGTTAAATCGTCATGATTGTTAGATGTTGCCGCTCGCTTATTGGCTTCAGCCCACAATTCAATTCTATTCCGCTCTTCACCCGAAATCTTATCAAATAGTTCGCCTGTATAACTGACTAAAGATGCTTTATTTTGAATAGCCTCAGCCCAAAGCTGAACTTTGTTCCGTTCTTCTTCAGCAATTTTGTTAACCAAAATATTGGTATACCATAATGATGCAACAATAATTAAGATTGCGGCCCCAGCTAACAATAATTTCCAACGTTGTTTTTTTGAGTATATATTCAAAACCTAAAGTCTAGTGCTAAAAACACGTGTGAAAGTAAGCATAAGTTGTAAAAAACAAATATAAATACTCCGCTTATTTAACGAGCGCCCTAAAACTTTCCTGTTGATTTTTAGTTGTTACTTTTATAAAGTACAAACTTGGTTTGAGATTGTTTAGTTGGATTTGAACTTTGTTTACTCCTGTAAATCTTTCTGTTTTAATCAACTTACCTAACAAATCATAAGCTTTCACAATTAAATAATTTTCGGTTTCGTTTGACTTAAAATAAAATTGATTGTTGGCAAAATACCCTTGCCACTTTGATTTAGTGTCTGGTTCTTTCACACCAACATTTGCAGCTACATAGGCTTTTATTAGGACAGGCAAGTGATCTGACATATAATACAAGGCATCGATAACATTATTTGGTGCTGATAAATTAGTTGGGGAAGCATTTATCGATTTATTAAAATGGTTACCATCATTTCCTAATGCAGTATATGAATTTGGAACGTAAGTCAGCCCTTTAGTCCCATTCTGTAAATCATTATTAAAAAAGATAAAATCAAACCTATCATCCATCCCTCCAAAAGAACCCCCGTCTCCAAGGCTTCCAGAACGAGTACTTTGTGTATGAACACTTGCAAAAGATGAATTGTTATTCCATGCACCAGGAGTATTTATAGGGTCTAGTAATTTTACATTCCCTCCATTTAAAATCGTATTGTATGCTGCTTCAGAACTTGAATAAACATTAAAATCTCCGCCTAAAATAACATTCTCAATATTATTTTTAGAGTCTAAATAGTTTTTTAATGCAACAGCTTCTTGATTACGTTGTTGCTCATTTGAAGCCCCTGTGCTAGCTTTAAGGTGTGCCATATAACAATGAATAAAAACAGTATCTGATTGAGCTGTTATATTTGGGGCATCATAATACAAAACATATTCACTAATATTCCTAAGTGATGTAGCAATTTCATATTGGGAATATAAAACTAGTTTGTCAGAGTTGTAAAACAACATATTATCTGTATCTGGTCCATTAAAATAGGTTGCTTTTTGGTAAGAAGAAACTGAACCAATATTTAATGCATCGTTAAGTATTGTTGTTGCTCCTGAAGAAGACGTTAATTCTGTAATCATAAAGATATCAGGATTAACATGTTGAATTATTGGCTTTAAGGTGTCTGATTTTGAAGCATTAGATAAAGGGTAATTTAATACATTGTAAGACATTACTGTAATAGTGTCTTGTGCTGAAATTTGAATAAAACAACATAAAGTTGTTATTAATAATAGCCCTCTCATCTTTCTTATTTTTTTTCCTTTATTAAAAATAAATATACTGGGAAATGATCGCTATAACCCCCTGTATATGCTCCTCCAGCAAAAGTTCTAAAAGGATAACCTTTATATTGCCCTGAAGAATTTTTTAAATACGTTTTATTAAAAATAACTGTTTTATAAAGTTTATAAGATGTGTAATCTTTATCCGTTAACGCAGGGCTTAATAAGATTTGATCAAACAAATTCCATGCGTCTCTGTAAGCTAGGGTTCCTATCCCTTTTTTATAATAACTTTCCCAAGGATTAAACATTTCATCTTTTTTTACAGCCTCTTGCTTACCATTTCCTTTTAAATAGTTTCTTACACTACTATCTGTTGGATCATCATTCAAGTCTCCCATATATAAAATCTTAGCGTTTGGTTCTATTTTTTGAATAGAGTCAACAATCATTTTCCCAAGCTTAGCGGCAGCCTCTCTTCTTGGTCGGCTACGTTTTTCACCACCCCTTCGAGATGGCCAATGTGAAACAATAATGTGAACTTTTTCATCGTGTAAATACCCACTCACTAAAAGCTGATCTCTTGTATAAAAAGTTGTGTCTATTGTTCTTAGGGAAACACTTCTACTTGACTCTACTTTAAAATATTTAGGATTATATAAAAACCCTACATCAATACCTCTTTTATCAGGGGAGTCATAGTGAACAATTTGATAATCTCTATTTTTAATAGCTTCTTCTTTAACTAAATCTTGCAAAACAGTAATGTTTTCAACCTCTGACACACCTAGCATTGCAACTCCATCTGGTGTGACATCAGTGCCCAACTCAGAAATCACTTTTGCCATATTTTCCAACTTTTCAAAATAGCGAGAAGAAGTCCATCCTTTTTGTCCTTTTGGGGTAAAATCATCTTGCAAAATCTTGTTTCGATCAGGGTCTATTAAAGTATCAAACAAGTTTTCAAGATTGTAAAACCCAACACAACTTAATAGATATTCTTTTTTATTATCGTTCTGAGAATTACCTGTGTAACTAAAAAAAAGTGCTGATATCAGCAATAAAACAAGGTGTTTTAGTTGTTTCATATTTTATAATTTTTGGCAAAGTAACCAAATTAAAAAGTAGCAACTAACACAAGGTGTTGAGTTAACTAAAATTTGTTATTAATAAATTATTAACAAATTAATGATTGCAAGGCTTTTATCATTTTAAAATTTTACTTTTGTACCGTTATTTAATCAATATTTTTCTTTGTATTAAATTTCAAAAAGTGATCACCCTAAGAGCTAAGGCCTCTAACCGCTTTTATTTTTATACTTTTTTTAATTTATTAATGAGACTATTAAAAATATTATCGGCTGCTCTAATTATTAGCAATTTTTCTGCCAAAGCTCAAGTTGATACTTCATCTATTGCTTCTGATTCGATTTATAATTCACAAATCGAACAAACTTTCACTACCTCTTTAGACTTATCAGAAGATGGGCAAGAAGGGCAAGATGTTTCTGGGTTATTACAATCATCAAGAGATGTTTTTACAAATGTGGCGGGATTCAACTTTAGTGCTGCAAGATATCGAGTAAGAGGTTATGATTCCGAAAACTTCTTTGTAAGTATGAACGGCTTAAACTTGAATGACCCTGAAAGTGGAAGAGCTATTTGGGCATTCTGGGGAGGATTAAATGATGTAACTCGTTACCAAGAATCTAAACCAGGAATTAGTGCTTCATCATATAGTTTTGGTGGTATTGGTGGCTTTTCTAACATTAATGCTAGAGCTAGTTCTATTAGAAAAGGTTCTAGAATCTCTTATGCTTCAGCAAATCGTTCATACCGACACAGAGCAATGATTACTCATGGGACTGGTATGATGGATAATGGCCTTGCAGTAGCAGTGTCTGCATCAACAAGGTTGTCAAACGAAGGCTATGTAGAAGGAACATACTATAGTGGTGCAAGTTACTTTTTATCAATAGAAAAAAAATTAAATAATAAACACAGCTTAGGTGTTGTTGCTTTTGGCGCTCCAACTGTTCAGGGGAAAAGAAGTATTTCAACTCAAGAAACTTATGATTTAACTGGGAATAATTATTACAACTCATATTGGGGTTACCAAAACGGTGAGAAGCGAAATTCTAGGGTTAGAAATAATCATAAACCTATGGTAATGTTAAACCATTATTTTGATGTTAACGAAAAAACAAAATTAACATCTTCTGCTTTTTATTCTTTCGGAAAACAAGGTAATACTCGTTTAAATTGGTATGGTGCTGCCGATCCAAGACCTGATTATTATAGAAATTTACCTAGTTATTATAACCAACCTGGAGATGAAGGTGTTTTTCAAAATTTAACTTCGTTATGGCAAAACCAAGACCCAAGTACTACCCAATTAGACTTTGACCAAATGTATTTTTCCAACACTAAAAACCTTTTTACTTTAAACAATGCTAATGGAGGTTCAACTAGCCTAACTGGTAATAGAGCTAAATATATTATAGAAGAAGCTAGAAATGATGTTTCCCATTATGGTTTTAACACGGTTATTTCTCATCAAAAAACAGATAACCTTATGTTAACAGGGGGGTTGACTGTAAGTCTTTACAAAAGCAATAACTTTAAAGTGATTAATGATTTACTTGGAGCTGATTTTTGGGTAGATGTTGACCAGTTTGCTGAGCGTGATTTTGCTAATGAGTCAGCGGCTCAAAGCGATGTAAATAATCCAAACAATGTGATTTATGAAGGTGATCGGTTTGGTTATGATTACGACATTTCTGTAAATACATATAGTGGTTTTGCACAAGTTGAAGGTACTTCAGCAAAAATTGATTGGTTTACAGCATTATCCCTTTCTTCTACAACTTTTTGGAGAACAGGAAATATGAAAAACGGGTTGTTTCCAGACAATTCTGAAGGAGATTCTGAAAAACAAAGCCACCTTAACTATGGGGTTAAAGGTGGTTTAGTGTATAAAATTACAGGTCGTCATTTAATTCAACTAAATGGGGCCTACTTAACTCGTGCGCCATTTGCTCGTAATGCTTTTGTTTCACCCAGAACAAGGAATGAAATAGTGCTTGGATTAGAAGATGAAAAAATTATGTCAGGAGACATAAGTTATTTGGTTAGATACCCTAAAGCAAAAATTAGAGCAACAAGCTATTATACATCTATAAAAGATAAGTCTTGGGCAAGAAGCTTTTATCATGATGAATTAAACACATTTGTTAATTATATGATGACAGGTGTGGATCAATTGTTTATGGGTATTGAGTTTGGTGCTGAAATTAATATTACTCCAACAATAATAGCTTCAGGTGCATTTGCAACAGGTCAATTTTTATATGACTCTAGACCAAACGCTACAATAACGCAAGATAATTCAACAGAATTACTTGCTGAAAACAAGATAATTTATTTTAAAAACTTTAGAATTGGTGGTATCCCTCAAACGGCATCATCAATTGGTATAAAGTATAATTCTCCAAAATATTGGTTCACAGGTGTTAATTTCAACTACTTTACAAACGCATATTTAGATGCTAACCCTGACAGAAGAACAGAAGAAGCTTTGACTAAATATGTGTCTGCTGATCCTCAGGTTGATGATATTATTGACCAAACAAAATTAGATGATGATTACGTGTTGAACTTCTTTATTGGAAAATCATGGAGATTAAAAAACAAATATTACCTAAGACTTAACTTAAACGTAAATAATGTATTAGATAACACTGATTTCGAAACTGGAGGTTTTGAGCAATTACGTTATGACCAAAGTAATGTAGATAAATTTCCTCCAAGAATTGGTTATATGCTGGGAAGAACTTACTTCGCAATGGTTACATTCCAATTTTAAGCACAAGTATTATGAAGAAAATGAAACATATATTTAGTCTACTATTCATAACTGCTATTGCAGTATCTAGTTGTAATAAAGACTTTGATTCTCCTCCTGTTAAAGAATTACCCGAAGGGAATATTTTAACAATTGATTCCGTTAGAAATATTTATACTGCTTTTGACACTACTATTGTTGATGACTATTCTATTTATGCTGTAGTAACAGCTGATGAAACTTTTGGGAATTTTTATAAAGAGCTATTCATACAAGATGGGACTAATGCCATAAAACTTGACCTTACTTCTTCTAGCGATTATTTTGTTGGAGACAAGCTTCGTGTTTCACTTAAAGGAACTACTATTACAAGAGATAACAATATGATTGTAATATCTGATGTAGACCCTGCTGTTCACTTAATAAAACAAAAATCAGAAGATGAGATTGTTCCTGAAATAGTAACTATTTCTGATTTAGCAATTAATGGTATTTATACCCCTTACCAATCTAGATTAGTTCAAATTGATAATGTTGAATTTAAATGTTCTGATGTTTGTAATTCATGGGCAGACCCTATAACACAAAGTGATGAAAATAGAGAGTTAATAGATACTTCTGGTTTTGATGTAATTGTTCGTTCTAGCGGTTACTCTAGTTTTGCTGGTGAACAACTTCCTTTTGGAAAAGGCTCTATTATTGCTATTGTAACACAGTTTGGTACTACACTTCAATTATCCATTAGAAACCCCTCAGAGTTTACAATGCAAGGAACCAGAAAGACTAGCTGCGCAGCTTGCCCAGTATATATTTACACTAAAAACTGGGATAACGGAGATTTAACATCTGGTGGATGGACCACTCAATATCCAATTCCAAACAACGCTTGGTATACAGACAACTTTCCTGCAAGCAACTACTATGCTGTAATTGATAACACAACAAGTCAGCTTGTTGGTGAGTCTTGGTTAATCTCTCCAAACTTTAGTTTAAACTCTGTGGCAAACCCACATTTAAACTTTAGTTCTGCAGCTAGGTCAGGCACGAGCTCTACTTCTTTACAAATAATGATTTCTAGCAACTATGATGGTGTTAGCGCTCCTTCTTCAGGAACTTGGACAGATATTACAAGCTCTTTTTTACTGTCCACTGGAAATTGGAATTGGACAAATTCTGGTAATTACGACTTAACTGCCTATAAATCAACAGGTGCTTACATTGCATTTAAATATACCAGTACTGGATCTTCTCGTGATACGTGGGAAATTGACAACTTTAACATAATTGACCTTTAATTAGTATAAGATGAAATATATATATTACAACATAAGTGCTCTAGTTTTAGTTTTAATACTATTTACTTCTTGTGAAAAATCATTTGATGATCCTTCTCCAAAAACTGTAGCTGAAGGTAGTGTTCTTACTATAGCTCAGGTTAGAGCAATGGAAACTATTGGGACACCTTTAACTATAACAGATGATATATCTGTATATGGGGTTGTTACAATGGATGAATCTACAGGGAATTTATATAAAGAATCATATATTTCTGATGGAACAGGAAATTTATATTTACGATTTATTTCTTCAAGCGGGCTTTACATTGGAGATTCTGTAATGGTTAATTTAAAAGGGGCTAAAATTTTACGTTATAATCAAATGTTACAAATAGATTCATTACACCCTGATAATAATATTGTAAAATTAGCTACTCAACAATATAAAACTCCCGAAACAACAAATATAGATGCATTATTAAACGATCTAGAGGCTGCTCAAGGGAAATTTGTTAGGCTTGAGAATACTTGGTTTGTAGAAGGTGGACAAGGAAAAACTTATGCTGATGCTGAGAATTTAGAAGCTGTATCCCGGGTGTTGCAAGACTTAAATGGAGACATGATTGATGTAAGAACAAGTGGTTATGCTAATTTTGCAGGAGATACTATTCCTGCAGGAGGAGGAACTTTTATTGGTGTGGTTGCTCAGTACAATTCTGGATTACAATTATTAATTAGAAACCCAAACGAACTCAATTTAAATGGAAGCTTACCGCAATTAGTCTTGTCCAAAAATTTTGATGATCAAAGTTTAACTTCTGGAGGGTGGACTAGCCAAACAATAGTTGGCCCAACTAGTTGTGATTGGGGGTTATATTTAGCAACAAATTCTGCTGCAAAAGTATCTAACAATACTAATTTAGTTTGTGAGTCATGGCTAATTTCTCCTTCAATAGATTTAACTGGAGGGAATAATGCTACTATGGATTTCAGAAATACCATTAGGTTCGACTCTGGTCCACAGTTACTTTTGATGGTTTCCACAAATTATGATGGAATAAGCGACCCAAATACTGCTACATGGACTGATATAACAAACACTGTTCCTGTTGGTGGTTGGGATACTAATGATGCTAGTTGGGATTTTATTTCTTCAGGAAGTATTGACCTATCTTCATTTGCTCAAAATGGTGTATATATCGCCTTTAAATTTGAAGGAACTAGTTCTACAAGTGTAACTTGGGAAGTAGATGAAATAAATGTATATAAATAATAAAACTTTTAAAACTTAATAATTATGAAAAAAATCTTTACTCTTTTAACAGCTGCTTGTATTGGAAGTTTTGCTTTTGGTCAAACAGTTTTTCAAAGCAATCTAAGTTCATGGGCATCTGGTGATCCAACTGACTTCATGAATACTGCAAGAACAAATATATCTTCAGCTAATGTTGTAGAAAAAGGTCTTGCGACTTATGGCACTAGTATGGCTTCATTAATAAACACTTCAACAACTAGTCATGATAGATTTGTTACTGATGCTTTCACTGTAACTGGTGGGCAAAGTTATTTAATTGAAATGTGGGTTGTTGCTCAAAATTCTGGTGAATTAAGAACAGGTTATTATGATGTTACAAATAGTGCATTTAATGCTGCATATAATCCATACATGATTGTTTCTGATTCTTCAATGGGCAACCTTGTAAAGGTTTCCCAAATAGTAACGGTTCCTGCAACTTGTACTAGTGCTGAATTTATTTTGTCATTAAAAAGTACAGACCCTTCAACAGCTCCGGCTCCTTTTGAAATTGGAATTTTACTAGATTCAATTGCTATTACTAATACTTCTACACCTCCAGCGAATATCAAAAAAATATATGATATTCAATATACAACTGCACCAAGTGGAGACTCTCCAGAGGATGGTAATATTGTAACAACTAAAGGTGTTATAACGGGAATTGTAAAATATGGGTCTGCTCGTCATTCATTTTTTATTCAAGATAGTGCCTTAGCTTGGAATGGAATATTTGTTTACAACACAAATGATTCAACTTTGGTAATAGGTGATAGTGTAGAAGTAACAGGAACAGTTGATGAGTTTTTTAACACAACTCAAATTGGATTTGTTTCTAACATTACAGTATTAAACTCTGGTAATCCTTTACCTACACCAGTAGCTAACACAACACTAAGTGCTAATAGTGAAGAATGGGAAGGTGTATTAATTAACGTTACAAACGCTCAGTGCGTTAGCACTACAGTAGGAAATGGTATGTGGGAAATTAACGATGGCTCGGGAGTTTTAAAGGCAGATGATGATATTTTCTTCTACCACTTAACAGCTGTTGTTGGTACTAATTATGATGTAACTGGAATTGGCCATTATTCTTTTAATGATTTTAAAATTTTACCAAGAGATTTTAATGATATTTCTACTTCTAATAGTATTTCAGAGCTATCAGGTAATCAAGTTAGTGTTTACCCAAACCCAACTAACGGTGTTTTAAACTTTAATTTAACTAAAAACAATACAACTATTAATGTAATTGACATTACAGGTAAAACATTAAAAACTGTTAAAACTAACTCAACAAAAGTTAGTATGAATTTAAACACCTTTGCTAATGGGTTATATTTTTATAATGTAATCGATAATGAAGGAAATACTATTGCAACTAGCAGATTTGTTATTGCAAAATAGTTTAGTTTAATTTGATAGGATGAAAAGGCGAATCGTTTGATTCGCCTTTTTTATTAGTTTAAAATCTGTTACCTTTAAAACCCTAAACAGTTATATTATGTCTATTAAAATAAACACTTTCGAGGAATATAAAAACCAATATCAAAAAAGTATAGAAACCCCTGAAGATTTCTGGAGTGGTGTCGCCAATACTTTTAGCTGGAAAAAGAAATGGGATAAAACGCTAGATTGGAATTTTAATGAGCCTAACGTAAAATGGTTTATTAACGGGAAATTAAATATTACCGAAAACTGTTTAGATAGACATCTTGAAACAAAAGGAAATAAAACAGCTGTCATTTGGGAGCCCAACAACCCAAATGATGAGGTGGTTAAACTTACTTATACAGAACTCCATCAAAAGGTGTGTGAGTTTGCCAATGTTTTAAAAAACAATGGAGCGAAAAAAGGAGATAGAATTTGTTTATACATGCCTATGGTTCCTGAGTTAGCAATAGCAGTTTTAGCTTGTGCTAGAATTGGCGCTATCCACTCGGTTGTGTTTGCTGGTTTTTCTGCTAAAGCTTTAGCTGATAGAATAAATGATGCTACTTGTAATATTGTTTTATGCTCTGATGAAGCCTATAGGGGTGCCAAGGTTATTCCTATTAAAAAAGTAGTTGACGAAGCATTGGAAAACTGCCCTTCTATTCAAAAAAATATTGTTTTAAAAAGAACAGGAGCTGAAGTTGTAATGACTAATAATAGAGATGTTTGGTGGCATGAAGAGTTGAGTAAAGTTAATTCTGAATGCACCGCTACTGAAATGGACTCAGAAGACGAACTATTCATTTTATACACATCCGGCTCAACTGGTCAACCAAAAGGTGTTGTTCATACTACAGGGGGGTATATGGTTTATACAAACTATAGTTTTCAAAATGTGTTTCAATATAGTAACAATGATGTTTATTGGTGTACTGCTGATATTGGTTGGATAACCGGACATTCCTATATTATTTATGGTCCTTTGTTAGCTGGCGCAACTACAGTAATGTTTGAAGGTGTTCCTACTTGGCCAGATGCTGGTAGATTTTGGGAGGTGGTTGACAAACATCAAATAAATATTTTTTATACTGCCCCAACAGCGATAAGAGCTTTACAAGCGTGTGATATAGAGTTTGTAAACAAATACAATCTAAGTTCGTTAAAAGTGCTAGGAAGTGTTGGTGAGCCAATTAATGATGAAGCTTGGGATTGGTACCACAAACATATTGGAAAAGAGAAGTGCCCGATTGTAGATACTTGGTGGCAAACTGAAACAGGTGGAATAATGATATCCCCTTTAGCGGGGTTAACACCACTAAAACCAACTTATGCTACTTATCCTTTACCAGGAATTCAACCTTGTTTAGTTGATGCTGATGGAAATGAAATTGAAGGTAATAATGTTGAGGGAAACTTATGTGTTAAGTATCCTTGGCCATCTATGATAAGAAGTATTTATGGGGATCATGAAAGGTGTAAAACTACCTACTTTACAACTTATGAAGGAAAATACTTTACTGGTGATGGTTGTAAAAGAGATGAAGATGGAATGTATAGAATTACAGGTAGGGTTGATGATGTAATTAATGTTTCTGGACATAGAATAGGAACAGCAGAGGTAGAGGATGCGCTAAACACACACCCTGCTGTTGTAGAATCTGCTGTTGTTGGTTATCCACATGATATAAAAGGTCAAGGGATTTATGCATACGTAATTTGTGCAAATGAAGTAAATGAAGAAGAACTTAGAAAAGAGTTATTAATACAAATTACCAAAGAAATTGGACCTATAGCCAAACCTGATAAAATACAAATAGTTAAGGGCTTGCCAAAAACTCGTTCTGGTAAAATTATGCGTAGAATTTTAAGAAAAATTGCGGAAGGGGATGCCTCTAACTTAGGTGACATAAGTACCCTTTTAGATCCTGAAGTTGTTGAAGATATTAAAAAAAATGCGCTTTAATTAAGCTAATTGATATCCGACTCCTTTTATTGTTTTAATTGTGTGCTGCCCAACTTGTTCGCGAATTTTACGAATATGTACATCAATAATTCTCGTGTTTCTATTGTCACTTTCATTCCAAACTTTTTCAAAAATCTCTTCTCTTGAAAAAACTTTATGAGGTTGGTTAATCAGAAGATATAACATCTCAAACTCTTTTCTAGGTAAAACAATATTTTTACCCTCATTAATAACAAAGTAACTATCTCTATCAATTTTTAATCTTTTATGAGATAAAATTGAAGGATTGTTATTTTGATGGTTTAAAGGTTTTCTTTTTAAAAGTGCCTGTATTTTTTTAATTAGCAACCTTGCGTTTATTGGTTTAATTATATAATCATCAGCACCAGCTTTATATGCTTCTGCCTGAACATATTCTTCTCCATGTTTAGTAAACATAATGACAAAGGCATTTAATTTATCTTCCTTTTTTAATTTTTGACACAATTCTATCCCATCAGAATTAATAATATCAATATCAAGAAATACTATATCAGGGTTAATTTTGTAAACATTATTAATGTTAGATTGGCTTGCCTCAACAAACGTAAACACATCAAAACCTTCTCTTTCAAAAAGCTTTTGTGCATTTTCTAAATCAATTTTATTTTTACTAAATATGGATACTTTTGGCTTCATTCTAAGGCTGAAAATTAGCTTCAAACCATTGCGAATCAGTTAAGTTAATGTTATGTGTCTATTAAAATTTATTCATAAAAAAACGGGGCAAAAATGCCCCGTTTCAACTAATATTTTGATGCTGGATTTAAAAAGTTTTTTCGCTAATCAACTCTCCTTTGTCATCCCACACTTTCCAAGTCCCAACTTTCTCTCCATTGTCATAATTCATTTCACATCTTTTAGTTCCGTTTTCATCCCAAACACCCCATACTCCATCTTTTTTACCTTTGTTATAATTTGCTTCACCTATTTTTTGACCATTTTCATCCCATCTAAACCATTTACCATCTTTCTTTCCTCTAGAAAAGAATCCGTTTTCTAATGTTTTCCCACTTTTATAATAATCAACAAATTGACCATGGTAAATCCCATTAGAAAGTTCATAACTTGATTTTAACTCGCCTGACTCATATTTCTCTGTAATCATACCAGAATACAAAGCGCCACTTTCATATGCATAAGCACCTTCATTAAAAGCTACATTATCTTGTGCAGATATATATATTGTTGTTGGTAGTATAAATAATAATAAGATTAACTTTTTCATAACTAATTGTTTTTTTGCTCCGTTTACGACAAATATACATAAAAGTTACATTGCAATAATGTTTTTGTAACACAAATTTAACATTAACTTAATATTGAAGATAAAAAAAGGAGCCTTATATAGGCTCCTTTATCTTTATAATACTTGCTCTACCTGCCGTAAAGCTTAATGTCTAAAATATTTTCTTGAGAAGGATTAAATGAAATAGTTTTATGATCATAAGCAACCATACTAAATGATAAAGTATGAATTCCTTCTTTTAAGTTTTCAATAGTAAAATTACCATCAAAATCTGTATACACTGTAACTTCTTTATTATCTAAAACAACTTTTACACCAGTTAAAGATCCAGAATTATCTACAACTTTTCCCGAAAGAGAAAATGATTTCATCTTTTTCTTATCACCATTACCAGCATGGAGAACACTAGAAAGACAAAAAACAAACAATATTGCTATGACAAAACTTTTAATCATAGTACAAATAAATAAAACTAAGATTAATGAAAAGTTTGGATAACTTTATTTATATGTTAAGAGTATGTTATGAAACTCTTTGAAATAACCTTAAACTTCTCCTATTATTCCCTCGGTTACATTTATAGCATGATCACCAACTTTTTCTATTGAATTGAAAAGATCACTGTATACATTAGCAGATCTAAAATTATATTCTCCCTTTTCAACATTTTTGAAATGCTCTTTTCGAATTTTCTTTCTAAAACTATTTAATTCTCGTTCTTTATCCAATGCATCATTTATTTCAACCTCACCGCTCTCTTTAGCAAGGTTTTCAACCATTGTTGTTAAACAAAGGTCAAGCAAATCAAACATTTTCAAAAGGTTTTGTCTCTGCTCTGGAGTAAACCAAATCTTTTCAGAAATTTTTCTTTCAATAGCTTTTGACATTTGGTAATATATATCTCCCATACGCTCTAAATCACCAACAATACTTAACATTCCTCTAACCCTTATAGATGAGGCGTTACTCATTTCGCTTTCAGAAATTTTAGCCAAATAATCAGCTACACCTGCTTCTAAATTATCAGTTATATCTTCATGTGATTTAACTTTTTCTAAAAGATATTTAACTTTTTTCTTATCCTGCTCAGTTAAAAGTAATTTAACATTCTTGTTCATTTTTTTGATAAGATTACCAAACTTTAAAACTTCTTTTTTTGCTTCTAACAAAGCTATTTCAGGTGTAGACATTATTCCTGAACTGATATATTCTAACTGATACAACTCATCAGCATCTCCCTTAGATGGAACAAGTTTAACTACAATTTTGGCTATTAGATTTACAAACCATATCAATAATAAACTATTTGTTATGTTGAAAATAGTATGAAATAATGAAAGTTGCATTTCAGTTTCTCCATTTACAAACTCCGGATTAATAGATTTTAACAAGTTGTGAAATGGAACCCATAATATCTCTATTAAATCTAAAAATGGCTTAAAGAGTATAACGACCCATATTACTCCAAAAAGATTAAAAATAAGATGTGCTACAGCTGCTCTTTTAGCATGAATGTTTGCAACAAGTGCAGCTACATTAGCTGTTATTGTTGTTCCTATGTTTTCTCCCAAAACAATAGCAGCAGCAATTTCTAATGAGATTACACCCTGATTACATAAGACCAACGTTATTGCCATTGCGGCACTAGAAGACTGAACAACGACAGTTAACAATGTTCCTATTAAAACAAAAATTAATGTAGATAAAACACCCATGTCAGCAAAATCGGCTATAAAAGCTACCGCAGATGGATTGCTTTTAATGTCAGGAACAGCTTGTTTTAAGGCGTCAAGCCCCATAAATAAAAGCGCGAACCCTATAATAAATTCCCCCCAAGATTTCAACTTATCTCTATTAGAAAATATCATAGGAAACCCAATTGCCAATATTGGTAAAGAAAAAGAGGCTATTTTAAATTTAAAACCAAATAAGGATACTAGCCACCCTGTTAAGGTTGTCCCAATATTTGCTCCCATAATAACACCAATTGATTCTGTAAGGGAAAGTAAACCTGCATTTACAAAACTAACAACCATAACGGTTGTAGCAGATGAACTTTGTATTAAACATGTTATTAAAAACCCTGTTCCTACTCCTAGAAATCGAGTTGAGGTCATAACACTAAGGATTCTTCTCAAACTACTTCCAGCAGCTTTTTGAATCCCCTCGCTCATAATCTTCATTCCATAGATAAAAAACCCTAGAGCTCCAATTAAAGTAAGTGTTTCTATAAATCCAAATGTCATATACCCAACAATTTTTATTGAACCTTACAAAGCTATTCTTGTGGGGGTATATAATCCTATATGCTACGTTAATTTTTTGTTAAGAAAGTTCTGACTAATAATGGGGTTGGCTTAAAAGAATAAACGCACTAATTTCTGCCTCAACAGACCATTTATCAACTGTTCGAATAATAGGTAAAAGACCTATAATAAATGAATACAATAATGAAATACTAATTGAAGTCATTTTTAAATGGCTTCATTTTATTTAATTTTGTCATTAAAAGAAACCCTTATGGAACATTCTATTATTTCTTGGATACAAATACCTTCTAAAAATTTAGTTAGGTCTTCTCGTTTTTACGAAACCGTTTTTGATGCTAGCTTCTTTTTTGAAGAATTAAATGGAATCCCTCATGCTATTTTCCAGACAAACAAAAAAGGAAAAAAACTTCTTAATGGTACTATTGTAGAAACACCTGAACCTATTGGTTTAGGTGCTGTTTTGTTTTTTGAAGCAACAGGGAATTTTGAAATGATTATGCAACTAATTGTTGAAAATGGGGGTAAAATTCTAACCCCAAAAACTCTAATAACAAAGAAGGAAGATGATAATCAATCATCAATTCCAAACACATATATTGATAATAAACCTGGGTATTTTGCTCATTTTTTAGATTCTGAAGGAAATAAAATGGGGTTATACGGCTCCAATTAATCTACTCTAATTTGTAGAGGCTCTCTCTTTGTTTTTTTCTCCTCCTTACCCGAGTAGCAAATCAAAAATGCCATTAAATCTGCTAGGTTTTACTATATAACGCAAGTTTTCTAAAAAGATACTGTTTTAACCTATTTATTTTTTGACTTATCTATTAATTCCTTCAACTTACTATACTTTAATTTTTTAGCGTAGGCTGAATTTTTACAAACCACATAACCATGGTAACCGTCTAAAAATCCTAGTTTTAAAATGTAATCTCTAAAAAACTTAAAGGTGCTTTTATAAAATATGATAAAACCATTACTGGTTTTTCCTTTTTCAAAAGCAGCTTTAGAACTTATATCAGTAAAATAATCTATTTGCTTTAAATGTTGTTCTACTGTGTAAAATGAATAATGCAAAATATCATGATTAATATGGTGACTTG
>JARGOE010000039.1 GCA_029210015.1 Vicingaceae bacterium | reverse complement strand
TTTATAGGAAGTGGTATTCGTTATGATATGTTAGTTCCAGAGTTTAATAAAAAAGCTGATCCGCAAGACTTACAAGAATATACCGAACAGGTAGTTAAAAATCATGTGTCTGGAAGATTAAAAGTTGCACCAGAACATACTTCTGACGATGTGTTAAAGGTAATGCGTAAGCCTTCATTTAAATATTTCCATTCATTTAAAAAGAACTTTGAAAATATTAATAGAAAGTATAACCTTAATCAAAAGTTAATACCTTATTTCATTTCTAGTCATCCAGAGTGTAAGTTAGAAGATATGGCAAATCTTGCTGCAGAAACTAAAGATATGGGGTTTCAATTAGAACAGGTAAATGACTTTACTCCAACACCAATGACAGTTGCTACCGTAATCTACTATTCGGGCTTTCATCCTTATACTTTAAAACCAATAAAAACGCCTAAAAATTCACACGAAAAAAAGGAACAAAACCGTTTTTTCTTTTGGTATAAAAAAGAAAATCAAGGCTGGATTAGAAGCACACTTTTAAAAGCTAATCGGCCTGATTTGTTAAATAAATTATTACCTTCAACTAAGCAGGGTAAAAGAACGAAAAACCATTAAGGGTTTTATTAAAACTACAAAGGCACAATTTTAGCAAGCAATATAAAACTGTTAACTTTGTTTTTTATGCATCAAAAGGTATTTATATTATTTCCCCTTTTTTACTTTTTTCTTCTGTTTGAGATAAGTAGTCAAAATAGTGATTGTACTAATCTGCTAAAATTGACGGATACAATTTTTAATTCTCCTGCTATTTCTGGCTATGGAGATATTAAGGAGTTTGATGGGAATGAATTAGAAAACAGTAAGGTTTTTGAAAAAGAAGCTAATTCTATATGGTATCTAATTACAGTTCCAGATTCAGGGTTTTTTACTTTTGATATTAAAACTCAGAATAAAAGTGATGATTGGGATTTTATGTTGTTTGATTACAAAACTAAGTTTTGTGCAAGAATAGCTGCAAATAAAATTGAACCTATCCGAACAAACTTGTCAAGAAGTCCAATTACTGGTTTAAATATTAGCGCTAGAGAAAAATTTCAAGCTGCTGGAATTAATAATAATTACAGTAAAGCTGTTATTGCTTCAAAAGAGCAACAATTTGTATTGGTAGTTAATAACCCTAAAAATTCAGGGAGAAGACATTCCCTTCATTTACACTTCCCTTCTTCAAAAGAAAAGGAAGAAATAGTAGTTTATAAAAAGAAAGACGTTAATATTCCAACAACTTTATTTAAATTATCTATTAAAGATGCTAATACAAACCAACTAGTCCCAAGTAGTGTTGTTATTTCTGGATTAAGAAAAAAAGCGATAGGACTGGATACAATAACTAACTACGAAACTGAATTGTCAAGAAGAAATAGGGATGTTTATATAAATGCATCTTCGGAGGGCTATATGTTAGCCTCTAAAGAATTTAAAATTTCTCAGAACAAAGATTTTTTTAATGTTGAAATTGTATTGGAAAAATTACAAGTGGGTACGAAAGTTAATTTAACTAAAATTCAGTTTTATGGAAATCGAGCAGACCTACTGCCATCTGCAAGAAGTTCTTTAAAGGCGTTGTTGGATTTTATGCGAAATAATAAAAAAGTAGTTATAGAGATTGAAGGCCATGTTAATGGTCCAAATGAAAAAAATACAAGTGCTTATAAAACACTTTCAAATAACCGAGCAATGGCTGTTAAAGAGTATTTGTTAGAAAATAAAATAGAGGAAGGACGAATAAAATATGTGGGATATGGGAATTCCCAAATGTTATATCCAAATCCTAAAAGTGAAAGAGAACATTCTGCAAATAGACGTGTAGAAATTAAAATTATTGCAAATGGGTAACCTAATACTTGGAATAGAAACAGCTACTAAGATGTGTTCTGTAGCAATTTCTGATGGAAATACTTTGTTGGCATTAAAAGAAGAAGGAGGAGAATACTCCCATGCTGAAAAACTAAATGGGTTCATTGAGAGCTGTTTGCAACAAGCAGGCATTAATCTTCAGCAACTAGATGTGATTGCAGTAAGTAAGGGTCCAGGCTCGTATACAGGATTAAGAATTGGAGTCTCAACAGCAAAAGGATTGTGTTACTCTTTAAATAAGCCTTTAATTAGCGTAGATACTTTGCAAGCGTTGGCTTTAAAAATGCAATTAGAATCAGATAAAACTGATTTATATGCACCTATGATTGATGCTAGAAGAATGGAGGTTTATACTGCTTTGTATAATGTTAAAAATGAGAAGGTCAAAGATGTTGAAGCTAAAATTATTGATGAAAATTCTTTTGTTGAGGAGCTTAGAAGCAAAAAAGTAGCTTTTTTTGGGGATGGAGCTGAAAAATGTATGATGATTTTAGATCAGAACAAAAATTCAATTTTTATTAAAGATATTCTGCCTTCAGCTCAATTTGTTAATCAAGTTGCTTTAAAAAAATTAAACAATAAAGAATTTGAAGATGTTGCTTATTTCGAACCTTATTATTTGAAAGATTTCATAGCTACAACAGCTAAAAAGTTACTCTGATTCGCAACCAAAAACTATATTTTTTTTGGAAAACAGAATAGCTTTATTGGGCTTTTCTATTTGAATAATTTGAAAAGGATAAGTAATTGATTCAGTTGTCATGCAACCCTTTCCTGGACTTGTATAAAGAACATTTACTACAGTATTGTCTTTGGTTTCAATTACATTATCAACTTTTATAGTATAACCTCCTGACGTTTTTTCTCCAAGAGCAACTAAAAGGATAATATTTTTTTCAAAATCAACCTCAGGAGCAGTTTCTTTGTTCATATAGTTTGCAAAAGCTTGATTCCAAATTTTAAGAAATTCTTCTTGGGTAGATATAACTAGATTAGTTTTTGTTTTAAAACCACCATTATTTCCAGACTTTAATTCAATAGGTGTAAAGACAACTTTTTCCATAACTGAGCTAGTCGAAGACTGAGAGGATTTACATGATAATAATCCTAAAATTGATATTAATATTAAAATGTTTTTCATGTTACATTAATCCCATTGGGGTTCTAATTCCTTTTCTTCCACCACATTTTTTAGGGCCTCCACAAGATGTTAAGGCTAGTGCGCTTAAAAAAAGAAGAATCAAACCTATAATTGTTGCTTTTTTCATGTGTAAATTTTTATCAAATATAACAAATTGTGTTCCAAAACCTTATTTCAAACAATTCAAATATTTTTGAATAGTATTCTCTAATCCAAAATAAAGTGAATCGCAAATTAACGCATGTCCAATAGAAACCTCAAGTAATCCATTAATGTTGGTTTTAAAAAAGTTGAGGTTTTCTAAATTTAAATCGTGTCCAGCATTTATTTCAAGGCCTAAACTATTTGCTAAGTTGGCTGCTTTTATAAAAGGAGCTATAGCGTTTTCTTTATTTGAGGTAAAATTTTCAGCATAAGGGCCAGTATAAAATTCAATCCTATCAGCTCCTGTTTCTGGAGCATTTTCTATGTTTCGAATTTCAGTATCTATAAAAATAGAGGTTCTAATATTATTATTTTTAAATTCTTTAATCACTTCTTTTAAAAAGTCTTTTTGTTTTAAAGTGTCCCAACCAGCATTTGATGTTAAAACCCCTGGAGGGTCTGGCACTAATGTAACTTGCTCAGGCTTTGTTTCTAATACTAAATTTATAAATTTAGTATTAGGAAACCCTTCAATATTAAACTCAGTTGTAACAACTTTTTTTAAATCATAAACATCTTGGTAAGTGATATGCCTTTCGTCAGGACGAGGGTGTACGGTGATTCCTTGAGCTCCAAATTTTTCACAATCACTAGCAACTTGTATTAAATTTGGCAAGTTATTGCCCCTTGCATTTCTGATAGTTGCAACTTTGTTGATGTTTACACTTAATTTTGTCATTATATAAATTTGTACTTTTGATGTGAAAATAACGTATTATAAGTACAAAATTAAAGTTATTCCTTTAAAATGGTTGCATCAGAATTAATAACTTACGACATACCACCTTTAAAAGTTAGTGACTCAGGCACTAAGGCTTTGGATTGGATGGAAGAGTTTAAAACTAGTAGTTTGCCTGTGGTGAATGGGAATAAGTATGTTGGACTTATTGATGAATCTGATATATTAGATAGAAATGATAGTGATGAAACTATTGAGGCTTATAATTTAAATTTTCAAAGACCATTAGGTTTTCAGAATCAGCATTTATTTGAAATTATTGGAATAATGTCAGAAAATGATATTATGGTATTGCCGATAGTTGATTCAAATGAACATTATTTGGGGTTAATTACAAGTGAAACTATTGTTAAGGAATTTTCTAAGGCAGTATCTGTTAATAATGCGGGCAGTATAATAACTTTAGAAGTTAATCTTAGAGATTACTCACTTGCTGAAATTGCAAAAATGGTGGAATCTGATGAGGCTAAGATTTTATCTTCTTTTATTACATCTCATTCTAATTCAAACAAACTAGAAGTGACGTTAAAAATTAACAAAACAGATATAAGTAGAATTTTACACACTTTTGAAAGATTCAACTATGTTGTCACTGCCTCTTATAACGAAAGCGAATATCATAAAGATTTGCAAGATAGGTATGATGAGTTTATGCGTTTTTTAAATCCATAAAATGTATCCGTTTTCATATAGGATATTTCTTCTTTCTTTCTTTTTAAGCTCAGCATTTTTTGTTTTTGCACAAGAACAAAAAACAGCCAGTTTTGACCTAGTAGTTCAAGAAATAAAAATTATTGGGAACAAAACCACTAAAGAAAAAATTATCACAAGAGAATTAACTTTTGAATTAGGAGATAGTATTTCATCAGATAAAATCTCGATAATATTAGAAAAATCAAAAAATAATTTACTAAACACACTCCTGTTTAACTTTGTAACAGTTGACTTAGTTTATTTCGATAGCACAAATATTTCAATTTATATAATGTTAGAAGAGCGTTGGTATTGGTGGCCAACTCCCATTTTTGAAATTCAAGAAACTAATTTCAATACTTGGTGGCAAACTAAAGATATGGAACGTATTAATTATGGTTTTTACGTAGTGAAAGAAAATTTTAGAGGTCGAAAGGAGCGCCTTTCAATTAAACTACAAGCAGGATACACAGAGCAAGCAAGGATTAAATATAAAATTCCTTACATTAATAAAAAACAAACTCATGGATTAAATTTTACATTGAATTATAATAGAAATCATGAAATAACTTATGCTACAACAAATAATGTCCGTGATTTTTATAGGGATGAAGAAGATTATGTAAGAAATCAAACTAGCTTAAGTATAGGATATAATATTCGACCAAAAATATATAATCAACACATAATTCAAGGAGGCTTCACCAATGTTGCTGTTGCAGATACTATAGCATATTTAAATAGTGATTATCTTCCAGGTGCAAAGAATAATTTAAAGTACCTAAGTTTTGGATATGGGTTTTATAGAGATAAAAGAAACTTTAAAAGCTATCCAACAAAAGGAGTTTATTATGATTTCGCAGTTGTAAAAAATGGCTTTGGAATTTTGTCTGATGAACTAAATTTAATAACATTCAGTACTCAGTATAAAAAATATTGGCAATTATATAGTCGTGTTTTCTTTGCGGCAACTACAAAAGTAAAGTATACTGCTAAAGAAGGGCCTTATTATTTATATGGAGGCTTAGGGTATGTAAATAATTTAGTTAGAGGGTATGAGTTATATGTAATAAATGGAGAACATACCGGATTAACAAAATTGCAACTTAGATATGCTTTAGTCGATAATAAAATTTTTAAACTTAGACCTGTACCTTGGGATAAGTTTAATAAAATACCCTTATCAATATATTTAGGAAGTTTTTTTGATTCAGGTTATGTAAGTTCGCGTGTAAATCAACAAAATAATTTCCTGACTAATACAGCATTGTATGGAGGTGGCTTATCATTAGATTTTGTAAGTTATTATGATGTGGTTTTTAGGATGGAATATTCGATTAATCATTTAAGCGAACATGGACTATATTTACATTTTATAGCTCCTCTCTAAATTATTAATTATATTCACACCAAAATATATTTATAAGCAATGAAAATTGCCATATACGGAAATAGTTTAACAGAAAATTACTTTGAATTTGCTAATCAGCTTTTTCAAAGTATGCAAGCAAACGAGATTGAATTTATTGTTCATGTAAAGTTTTATAACTATTTAAAACCACACCTGAATTTTTCCAAAGAAATCATCACTTTTTCTTCTAATGAAGATCTTGGAGAAGTATCATATTTATTTAGTATCGGGGGTGATGGAACTCTTTTAGAGACAGTTACATTAATAAAGGACAGTGGCATCCCTGTGTTGGGGATTAATACAGGAAGGCTTGGATTTTTGACTACAGCGACTACAGAAAACGTTGAGCAAACAATACAAGATGTTATTAATAAAAGTTACAAATTAGATGTTAGGTCATTACTAAGCCTAGAGATAGATGGAGATGTTTTTGCGGATGATAATTACGCATTAAATGAAATTACACTGCAGAAAAAAGATACTTCATCAATGATAACTATTAACGCGTATTTAGATGGAGAGTATCTAAATTCGTATTGGGCTGACGGGTTAATTATTTCAACGCCTACAGGTTCTACAGCCTATTCTTTAAGTTGTAATGGTCCAATTATTTTGCCACGCTCGGGAAATATAATTATTAATCCTATTGCGCCACATAATTTAAATGTTAGACCTCTGGTGGTTCCTGATGATAGTGAACTTGTGTTTAAAGTTGAAGGTCGAACGGAGAATTTTTTAGTGGCTTTAGATTCTAGATCTGAATCAATTCCAATAAGTAGTGAACTTAGAGTGAAAAAAGCGGAACATAATTTAAACTTAATACGTTTAAAACAATATGAGTTTTTGAATACATTGAGATCAAAACTGATGTGGGGGATGGATAAGAGGAACTATTAAATAAATTTATGATAAAAGTCAATTTCTTGGTCTAAAGAAAAATTGGATTCTTAAGAAATAAAATAATATATTTGCAAATAGTTAAAATTTAAGTGTTTAAGCTTTATGCGAAAATTATTTATAATATCATTACTGCTTCTAGTATTACCATCTTTGTCTTCTGCACAGAAGTGGAAAAGACAGAGGAAGGAGTACTCTTTTGGGGTAGGTGCTACTAATTTTTTAGGAGATTTAGGAGGTAGGGATCAAGTAGGGACCAATGGTATTATGGATTATGAGTGGAAAGCATTAAGGTATGCTGTTGGATTAGGATATAGATATCAATTAGCTAAGGATTGGTTTGTTAAAGGTAACTTTTATTATGCGCTCGTTAGTGGTGATGATGATTACACTAAAGAACCTGCAAGAGCAAGAAGAGAATTAAATTTCAAATCAAATGTTTTAGAATTGTCTGCTCAGTTGGAATATATGCTAATTAAGCAAAAAACTGGTCACATGTACCGTTTAAGAGGTGTTAGAGGGAAAAGTTGGTTTAGGTTTGAGGTTTATGCTTTTGGGGGTATAGGTGGTATTTGGTATGATCCAATGGGTGAGAGAAATGGTCGTTGGATTCGATTGGCTCCTCTTAATACCGAAGGTCAAGGGTTGCCAGGTGGCCCAAGTGACTATAGTGGTTTTACAGCTGTAATTCCTTATGGACTTGGAATAAGAAGGAACTTGGGGGGAGGTGCCAGAGCTAGGCATTTTGGGCAATGGAGCATTAGTTTAGAATTGTCGATGAGAAAAACGTTTACAGACTATATGGATGATGTTAGTACCTACTATTATGTAGACGGGACTAACAATCCCTCAGCTATATTGGAGGCTAATGGTGAAGACGCTTATTTTTTCCATGACCCTTCAGGGCTTCTTAATGGTGCAGGTTACGGAGAGCCTCAGCAAAGAGGAGATCAAACAGATAATGATGCTTATATGATGGGGATTATCTCTATTAACTATAAGCCTGCTAGAAAGAGAAGAAATCTCCCTAAATTCTAAACTTGTATTTCTGATATATAATTTATTTACTTTAAACGCGTTTAAGGTGGATATTTAAGAACAATGAGATTTCTCAAAATAATAACTATTTTATTTATTTTCCTACAAGTTAGTGGATTTAGTCAAAGGCATTCCGAACTTGGAATTTTTGGAGGGATATCTTATTACTTAGGAGAATTAAACCCTTCTAAACAGATTGTTAATAAGCCAAATCCGGCAATAGGAGTTTTTTTTAGAAAAAATACTAGTACTCGCTATGCATTAAGATTTGGTGCTAATTATGGTAAAATTTCAGCAGAAGATAATAATGTTAACACTCTATTTAGTGATTTTCGAAAACTATCATTTTCATCTAGTTTGCTTGAAGGTTATGGAATTTTTGAGTTTAATTTTTTACCTTATGAAATAGGTAATTATAGAACCTCTCCATTTTCTCCCTATGTGTTTATTGGGGCAGCTGCTTTTATTGTAAATCCTGAATTAGAAAATGATGGCGGAAATTATACTTCATCGACAGGGGCTTTAACATCTTTTTCAATCCCCTTTGGGGCAGGAGTTAAATTTAATTTGGCTGGAAATTGGGGAGCTTCTATCGAATGGGGAATGAGGAAAACTTTTACAGATGAAATAGATGGCTTATCTGCTACTTACTTTGGAGGGTATCAATTAAGTAATTCACAAAATAAAGATTGGTACTCAATTATTGGAATCACCTTAAATTATAAAATTTTAACACAATCAGACCATTGTCCTGGTGTTATTAATTAGTAATAATGCTATCTTTGTCCGACCTTAGAATTAAGGTGCTATTACATGGATTATAAATCACTAATAAATACAACAAATTTACCTAAACATATTGCTGTCATTATGGATGGGAATGGTAGGTGGGCGAAGGATCATGGTAAGGCTAGAATTTTTGGTCATAAGCATGGTGTTAAATCCGTAAGAAGCGTGGTTGAAGGTGCTGGAGAAATAGGCTTAAAGTTTATTACTCTTTATGCTTTTAGTACTGAAAATTGGAATCGCCCTAAAGTTGAGGTTGCGGCTTTAATGCAGCTTTTAGTTAGCACGATTAGTAATGAAGTAACAGAATTGAATAAAAGTAATGTTAGGTTATTAACTATTGGTGATTTAGATAGCTTGCCAAATAATTGTTGTAAAGAATTAGAAAGAGCAATAGAGAGCACAAAAAATAATACAGGATTAACTTTAGTGTTAGCGTTAAGTTATAGTTCAAAATGGGAAATAACTAGGGCTGTAAAAAATATTGCTGTTAAAATAAAAAATGGGGATTTATTACCTAATGAAATTAATGAAAAGTTAATAGAGACTCATCTACAAACTTTTATGATTCCTGATCCAGAATTGTTAATTAGAACTAGTGGAGAGAATCGAATAAGCAATTACCTATTATGGCAAATAGCTTATTCAGAGTTGTATTTTACTGAAAAACTTTGGCCTGATTTTACTAAAGAAGATTTATTTGAAGCGATAGTGAATTTTCAAAAAAGAGAGAGACGGTTTGGACTAACAAGTGAACAATTAAAAAATTAATGAATAGATTTTTATATATAATAATCCTTTTGATCTCACCAATATTGGTAAGCGCTCAGTTCTCAATCAATTCAGACATATCTGACATTAATTATTCTTCACCTAAGAATTATGAAATAGGAGGAATAACTGTTTCAGGTTCTGATTATTTTAATCCTAGTACTGTGAAAGTAATTTCAGGTTTAGTTGTAGGAGAAGAGATTCAAATACCTGGCGATAAAATTACTAAGGCTATTAATAATTTATGGGATCAAAAATTATTTGCAGACGTTAGTATTTCTGCCACTAAAATTTCTGGTGATAAAATATTTTTAGACATTTTCATTACAGAGTTACCAAGACTTTCTAAGTTTAAGTTTGTAGGAGTAACTAAATCTAAACAAAAAGATTTAAGAGATCAAGTTGAATTAATAAGAGGTAAGGTGGTTACAGAAAACTTAATTATGACTACCGAAAATAAGGTTAAAAATTATTTTATAAAAAAAGGACATTTAGATGCTATTGCTAAAGTTGAATTACAAGAAGATACTAGTATCGTTAATAATGTGATAATGGTAATTAAGGTTAATGTAGGTAAAAGAATAAAAATTAAGGATATAAATTTTATTGGAAATAATTCACTAAAAGGAGGGAAATTGAAGCGTAGTTTTAAGGACACTAAAGAAAGTCGTCCATATAATATTTTTACTACCTCTAAATATATTCCATCAGCATTTAAAGGTGATTTGCCACTTATTATTGAGAAGTATAACGAAAAAGGATATCGTGATGCAAAGATTGTCTCAGACACAGTTTACAGAGTTTCTAAGAAAAACAGAGTTAATATTGATGTAGTAGTAGAAGAAGGTAATCAGTATTATTTTAGAAACATTAAATGGGTTGGTAATACAATTCACTCAACAGATAGATTGTCAAAAATTTTAGATATAAATAAAGGAGATGTTTATAATAAGAAGACCTTAGATTCAAGGTTGTTTATGAACCAAAGTGGAAGAGATGTTAGTTCTTTATACTTAGATGATGGATATTTATTTTTTCAAGTAAATCCTATAGAGGTTAAAGTAGAGAATGATTCTATTGATTTTGAAATGCGAATTTACGAAGGCAAACAAGCAAGAATTAATAGAGTAACTATTGTTGGAAATGACAAAACTAATGACCATGTAATTAGAAGAGAAATAAGAACACTTCCGGGAGAGTTGTTTAGCCGTTCGGATATAATTAGAACTCAAAGAGAGCTTGCTCAATTAGGTTATTTTAACCCAGAAACTATGGGTGTCAATCCGATACCTAATCAAGAAAATGGGACTGTGGATATAGAATATGTAGTTGAAGAAAAGCCTTCTGATCAAGTAGAACTTTCCGGTGGTTGGGGTGGAGGCCGAGTTGTTGGGTCTTTAGGTGTTTCCTTTAATAACTTTTCTTCAAAAAACTTCTTTAAAAAAGGTGCTTGGAGACCTTTACCTGCTGGAGATGGCCAAAGGTTGGCTATTAGAGCTCAGTCAACAGGTTTGGGGTTCCAATCATATAGCATGTCTTTTACTGAACCATGGCTAGGAGGGAGAAAGCCAAACTCACTAAGCATAGCGTTAAACCATACTAATTTTAACAATGGAGGAGAAGGAGATGCTCGCCAATCAATTAAATCATATGGGGCTTCAGTTGGTTTAGGGAGAAGATTAAAATTTCCTGATGATTTCTTCACCTTTTACCAAGAGGTTTCTTACCAATATTATGTATTAGATAACTATGCAATATTAAGTGGTTTTGGTGATGGGTTTGCAAATAACTTAAGCTTCAAGCATGTATTATCTAGAAATTCTTCTGGACCAAGTCCAATTTATCCTACAACGGGAGCAAGTACAACATTAACATTGCAGCATACCTTGCCATACTCTACATTGTGGGATGAAAATACGGATTATGACAATTTAACTCCACAAGAGAAAAATAAATGGGTAGAATATCATAAATGGAAATTTCAAACATCATGGTTTTCTTCCCTTACCGGAGGTAAGCGTAAGTTGGTATTAAATACTAAAGCAGGTTTTGGTTACCTAGGTAATTTTAATAGTAAATTAGGTACAACACCATTTGAAAGGTTCTTTGTTGGGGGTGATGGTTTAACAGGGTTTAATCAGTTTGTAGCTAGAGAAGTTATTGCATTGAGAGGCTATGGAGCTGGTGATTTGTCACCAACTGCAGGCGCTACATTTGTCACCAAATATACTGCTGAAATTCGTTACCCATTCTCATTAAATCCTAATGCTACTATTTTTGGCTTAGTATTTGGAGAAGCAGGAAACTCATGGGATTCATTCAGAAATGTTAATCCATTTGAAGTATATAAATCAGCTGGTATGGGAATTAGAATATTTATGCCAATGTTTGGAATGCTTGGATTAGATTGGGGTTACAGGTTTGACGATATTCCAGGGAAAACAGATCCTAATAGTAGAACTGAAATACACTTTAGTATAGGTGGTAATATTAATGGATGGTAATTTTAATAATTAATAAAAGGAGACCCATATTATGAAAACGAAAATGAAAAGACTTAAAAGATTTACCCTTTTAATACTAGTTGTTTTAACCTCTTTTTCTGGATACAGTCAAAATTATGGTTATGTAGATACTGAATATATTTTAGAAAATATACCTGATTATAAAGATGCTCAGGAAGAATTAGACAAACTATCTATTGAATGGCAAAAGCAATTAGAAAGAAGATATTCTGAAATAGATAAAATGTATAAAAATTATCAAGCAGAACAAATTTTGCTTACTGAAGATATGAAAACTAAGAGAGAAGAAGAAATTATAAAGAAGGAGAAGGAAGCAAAGGAGTATCAAAAAAGTAAATTTGGAGTGGATGGTGAATTGTTTGAGAAAAGGAAAGAATTAGTTAAACCTATTCAAGACAAAGTATATAATGCTATTGCAGATATTGCTAATTATAAGAAATTAGGTATAGTATTTGACAAGTCTAGTGGTTTAACAATGCTTTATACTAACCCTAAATATAACCTAAGTGATGATGTGCTAAAAAAACTAGGATATAAACCAGGTGAGACAAAATAATAATTTATATTTGACAACTTAAAAAATAGATATGAAAACTTTAAAAATAACATTACTAATAATTACGGTTGCTATTTCAACTTTTGGAATGGCTCAGAAAGGACAAAAAGAAGGATTTATTAATTCTAATGAATTGATGGCTGCAATGCCAGAAAGAGATTCTGTTCAGAAAAATTTACAAAACTATGCGAACCAGTTTAAAGTTCAATTAGAAGCAATGCAAAAAGAATATCAAGCAAAAATTACTGATTTTCAAGGTAAGCAAGATGTTATGACTGATTTGATTAAAGAAACAAAGATTAAGGAGATTACTGATTTAGAAAAAAGAATTGGAGAGTTTCAACAAACTGCTGAGGCAGATTTGCAAAAGAAAGAACAAGAGTTATTGCAACCTATTGTAGACAAAGCTAAAAATGCAATTATTGATGTAGCTAAAGCAAATGGTTATACTAAAGTAACTGATACAAGTTTTGGAGTTGTAATTTATCATAATGAAGAATTTGATATTCTGAACTTAGTTAAAAAGAAATTAGGTATTCAATAAAAAATAATACTTAAATTAATCCCGACTTTTGTCGGGATTTTTTTTGCCTTAAAGTGAACACAACTAATAAAATAGCCAAATCACCAATTGGAATTTTTGATTCTGGTTTAGGAGGGTTGTCTATTTGTAAAGAAATTGTTCAGTTACTTCCAAATGAATCAACTATCTATTTAGCAGATAGTAAAAATGCTCCTTATGGAGAAAAATCTAAGGAAGATATAATTGATTTTAGTATTAAAAATACGGAGTTACTTTTAAATTTAGGTTGTAAAATAATTGTGGTAGCTTGTAATACAGCAACTACAAATGCAATAAATGTTTTACGAAAAAGGTTTGATGTTCCTTTTATAGGGATAGAACCTGCAATTAAACCTGCAGCGTTAAAAACTAGAACAGGTAAAATAGGTGTGTTAGCAACAAAAGGGACTTTAAGTAGTGATTTATTTTTATCAACTTCTAGACAGATTGATAATGTAGATATTATAGAAACAGAAGGAAAAAACTTGGTGAGATTAATTGAGGACGGGAAATTGGAAGAAACGAAATCATTATTAGAGAAATACCTTTTGCCAATGGTGGATCAAGGTGCAGATAGTATAGTGTTAGGTTGTAGCCACTATCCATTTCTAATCCCTTTAATAAAAGATATTATTCCTAAAGAGGTAAGCGTAATTGATTCTGGAGAGGCAGTTGCTAAACAAACTCAAAAGAGGTTAAAAGAGAATGATTTATTATCAGATAATTTAGATGTGAAAAATCAATTTTATACTAATTTAGATGTTGAGTTACTTTCTAATTTTTTAAATCAAATTGATTTAAAAGGAGATTCTGAATATAAAGAGTTTTAACTTACAACTCGATTATATAATTCTTCATATTTAGGCAAAACAGAATGAATGTCAAAGTTTTTAGCTTCATTATATGCACCCTCTTTAAATTTAGCGAGAGTCTCATCATTAGCTAAAATTTTAAGTGCATTAGATGCCATTTCTTTAACATTGCCAATATTACTTAAGTAACCAGAAACTCCCTGTTTGTTTACTTCAGGAATTCCTCCAGTGTTTGTTGAAATAACAGGAGTTTTGGCTGCCATAGCTTCTAAGGCAGCTAATCCAAAACTTTCAGTTTCAGAAGGAAGAATAAATAAGTCTGAAGCTGCTAAAACACGCTCAGTATCTTTTACCTTACCTAAAAACGTAACTAAATCACAAGTTCCCAGTTCCCTACAAAGTTCTTCTAAACGGTGGCGTTCAGGGCCATCACCAACCATTAGTAATTTTGCTGGAATTTGCTGCCTAACAATGTCAAAAATTTTAATGACATCTTGCGTTCGTTTTACTTTTCTAAAATTAGAAATATGGATTAATATTTTTTCGTCATTTGGAGCAATAGATTTTCTAATAGATTGAATACTACCATTATAATTATATTGTTCTAAGCACACAAAATTTGGAATCACTTCAATTTTTCGATTTATTTTAAAATGGCTTAAAGTATCCTTTTTTAAATCTTCTGAAACAGCAGTTACGGCATCTGATTTATTAATAGAGAATGTAATAACTGGCTCAAATGAAGAATCTTTACCAACTAGAGTAATATCCGTTCCGTGTAAAGTAGTTATTATTGGGATATGAATTCCTTCTGAAGCTAAGATTTGTTTTGCCATATAGGCTGCTGAAGCATGAGGAATAGCATAATGAACATGAAGCACATCAAGCTTTTCAAATTTCACAACATCTACTAATTTGCTAGTTAAAACTAATTCATATGGCTGATAGTCAAATAAAGGGTAGTCCGAAACTTTTACTTCATGATAAAAAATGTTTTCAGAGAAGATATCTAGTTTAACGGGTTGCTGGTATGTGATAAAATGAACCTTGTGACCTTTGTTAGCTAAAGCCTTTCCTAATTCTGTTGCAACAACACCACTTCCCCCAAATGTTGGATAACATACAATTCCTATATTCATACTTATTTCAAAAAATTTGAAACAAATATACCCAATTAGATAGAGGCTATTTGTCAGTTTGCAGCTATCCTCAACTTATTATTGGATTGCTCTTAGTATTTTATTGCCACGACTTTTAATTCCGGCACTCCCATCGGGTAATAAAGATTTTATACTAGCCTTTAATTCTATAGCAATATCGGGATATTTTTTAGATAAATTATAAATTACAGTCATACTGAAAGCTTTAACTGCAACAGGTTCCTCAGAAGATTTTAATAATCTAAAGCAGGCATCTAAAACTTGCCCTTCATATTTTTCTGGAATATTGGCATATTGAAAAGCTCTAACAATATTTCGATTAATTGCATTATGCTTGTTTGATTGATTTAATAATTCAATAAATAAATCATAATAAGGATTAATTAATTTAGGGTCTTTTTCGGCAATTACAGATATCGCCCAAGCTGCTCTTTGAGTAATAAAAGCAGGGCCATCAGTGAAGATTCTTATTAAATCTTCCATTTTTTGTGGATTAGCTATAACCTCGTCAACTATCTGATTTGTAAATAGTTTCGAATGACCTAAGTTTAATAATTCTCTAAAATCCATAGTATAAAGTTATTAATTAGAATACTAATATGTCTTGATTTCCGTTTATTTTAATACTAAATTTGACTAATTATTGTTTTTTATGGAAGCTCCAAAACTACCTTCAATGTTTGGAATTAAAACCAGGCGCCCAAATCAATTTTATTTTGAACCTCGTTATTATGATGAGAAAAAAGAGAAAATGAAAAAACGGTATGATCGTATTAGTAAGGAAGTGGAAAATGAAGGAACTGCTCGTACAAACCCGGAAGAATTCAGATTAACTTTAAAAGAAAATTGGGGGGCTGGTTATGCTCGTAGTAAGATGGGAGCAACAATTAATCGTAGGGTAATTATCTATATTGTGGCTTTAGTAGCTTTAGCTTATTATATTTTGTTTTAAAAGTCACTATACCGATTGGTAATTGCAGTTCTTAAACCTATAAAGAACATATTATTAGAATCATCACTATACTTATTTTTATACATACGGTTAGTTACTCCAAATTGTAATAACATTTGCGACTTAGCATTTATTAAGTAAGAAATTTTTAAAGTGCTATTGATAATATCAGTAGATAATCCACCTCCTGTTTCATAGCCATAATCTATACGTTCACCAGTTACGGGATGAATTCGGTTGTTATAAGGTATGTAGACATCCTGCCCAACACTATTGCTATTAGTATCCAACCCTATTTTAGCAATGGTGCTCATAGCCTCTATAATCCAACGTTTTTTGGTGTAAGTTAAACCTAAAGCAATTTCATTAAAATTAGCACCTAATGGGTGTGCTAAAGGTGAATTAAAATGAGCATAATTTTGTAACGTGCTTATATTGGTTGGGTTGTGATAATAACTATAAGTAAAAGGTCTAACCATATTGTACTCTGCTTGTAGTGTTAAGTTTTTTACCCACAAAAAATCATATGATTTTATCCCAATTTGAATCCCATATTTATTAGCCCACCATCCATTACCTGCTTTTAATTCTTTTAATAAAAATTCATCTAATAAAATTTGGCTATAGATTATGTTTTTCTTTTTAATTCTAACTTTTAGACTTCCACCTAAAAGAGCATTATCTGAAGAGCCTTGAGCATATTCTACTGGACGTAAAAATATTACAGGGTTCAAGTAATTTATATCATACCCTCTATAATACTCATCTTCTTGTGCTTGCCAAATGATGGTTTCAAAAAAACCAATATTTAACCATTTGGTAGCATTATAACTTAAATAATGGGCTGTAGAAAATTTATAAAAATAATTTTTTGAATTGCCAGAAGAACGACTTATATCTATATAATTTGTATATAAAGCCATATATTTTAACTTCCAAACATTTGCAGTAACTTTAAGATAAGGGTAACTATTAGCATTGTCAGACAAGAATAAAGAACGATAACCATCTCCGATAAAGTTTTTTCCATAACCCAATTGAAATGTAAAGTTGTCATCAGCTGTAAAAGTTATATTACCTTGAGCAAAAGGAGATTTATCATTTTTTGAATAACCAAAACCAGGGCTTATATTTTTGGATTTTACAACTTCATTAATGTGAGATGGGTATTCTGAAAAATCCCATAAATAGTCAAATTGAGCAGTCCATTTCTTTGTAAAATAGGCATTAAACTGAAACCCGCCAGAAAGTTCTAACAAGTTTTGGGAAGAACTATTACTTTGTTCTATAGTAAAACCAGTATTTAAGATTGGTCTAATTGTTATATCTGCCTTGTTTTCAGTTTTATAATTACTTAAATTATTAAAGAACTTATGTTTAGTATTGATATTTAAACCTGAAAAAATAGTATCATAACTACTCACTTCATTTTTATATAGGGGTTTTATGGTAGAATGTAAATTAGTGGAGGTATCTATATAACGATTATAAAATGACGAGATAGTGCGCTCATTACTTACATTAAAGTTTTGAGCGTTACTAGTAAAAGCAATACCCATAAAAAATAATATGTAAATAATTTTATTTTGCACTTTTTTCTTCTTTTGTTTTTATGAAAAATGGAATTTGAATGATAATAATTACGCTAGCAATTACTACTAAAAATGAATAAGTAGGATCAAATTGTTGTGCAATTAATGAAGACCCTATTATTAATAAACTGAATAAATAAATAGTAATAACAGTTTGTTTGTGAGACATACCTAAGTCCATTAATCTATGGTGTATGTGATTTCTGTCGGCAGTAAATGGAGAAATTCCTTTTAAGGCTCTTAGGGTAAATACCCTAATAGTATCTATTAAAGGATAAACTAAAATAGACATTGCTAAAATTGGTTTCGAAATATTGTTAATAATTTTAGGTAGGTCCTGTGCTTCATACTCAACCATTTCAATCGCTAAAACAGCAAATAGAAACCCTATAGTTAAGGAACCTGAATCACCCATAAAAATTTTTGCAGGGTTAAAATTGAAACGCAAAAAGGCTAGTAAACTTCCTGCTAAAGAGAATGAGAGAACGGCATAAGTCCAATCACCTGCATAATAAAACCATAAGCCAAAAAAGGTTGCTGCAATTAAACCTACACCTGCAGCTAATCCATCTACACCATCTATTAAATTAAAAGCATTTATTACAACGATATATGTAAATACAGACAACATAATTCCAGCCCATTCAGGGATTTCTCTAATGCCAAATAAGCCATGTAAGCTAGTCAGTTTTACATCAGCCATCAATACCATAATAAAAGCAACAAATAAATGAGCAGCTAATTTTTTTACTGGAGCAGTACCTATTATATCATCTTTCATCCCAACAAAAAACATAATTAATAAGGATGGAACTAAGTACTTTATTACGCCCATTTCGTTTATGGGAAGCCATAATAAAAAAGAAAACAATGTTCCAGCAAAAATCATCATCCCACCCATAAGTGGAACTTTTCTTGTGTGAATTTTCCTATCCTCTGATGGATCATCAAACAAATGTTTGATATGTGCAATTTTTATAAATGATGGAGTAGACAACAACACCATTATAAAAGAGGTTAATATTGGGAGAATTAGTTCTTTCATTTTTTGTTAAAAGTCATCGTATAAATTTTTGAGATTAGTTCTAAAACCAAAATATACATAATTGGTCTGGTTAAAACTATCATCTCGTATTGTTAAACCTGTTATAAATGTCATATTATTTTTAGGGTTTATCACGTATCCAATATGTGGTTGAATGATAGATAAATCTATATTGTTTCTTTTAGCTTGAATTACTTTTAACTGTGCAAAAGCACGTTTGTATTTGTAATTCATTATGCCAATTATTTCAGTAAAATTATCACCATAAGGATGTGTTAATGGTTCGTTATAATTAGTAAATTGCTCTAATTCGGGTTCAAAAGTAGTGTTGTATGGATTGTTTATCTGATTAAATTCTGCTTGTAAGGTTAATCCTTTTATACCTGAATACCTGGCGCCAATTTGGTAACCTGCTGTTTTTTCATATTGATTTCCATCCATTATAAATTGGTTGTAAATAATTAAATCAAAAGGTAATTTAATTTTGGTGTTAACTCCAATATTAGAGTGGTTAACATCATCTTTTATAGTGGTTAGAGTGTTTATGCCAAATACTGGGTTAAGTTGCTGAAATTGGAAAGGTTTAGTACCTGTAGTGTCTTCTGTTTGCCATAATGTAGATTCGAAAAACCCAACATTCAACCATTTTGTAGCTAACCAACTAAAGTAATGTGTAGACATACTTTTTCTAACAAATAAAGCCTCTGGCGTAGCACTTAAATCTCTCCTTACGGTAGAAGATAATGACGCATTTAATTTGGTGTATTGAAATTGATTTCTTTTACCAAACGTAGTAATAATCTTAAAAAAAGGATAGTTAAATGAATAATCTGATAGCAATAAAGAGCGGTAGCCATCACCCACAAAATTTTTGCCCGTACCCATTTGTAGGTTTAAAAATTGGTATGGTGAATAAGTAATTGTTGCAGAGGAAGCTGCAAAATCAAATCCAGTTTGTTTAAAACGCTTAACTCTTCCTTGTCCAGGAACAACACCTGAAGTATTTACATAATTGTCTAAATAAGTTGGTAGCACTACTTGGTTTTCATAGACAGAAGTTTCAAAAGAAAACTTCTCACCGACATTAGCTCTAACAATTGCCCCTCTAGTATTTTTATAAAGAGTTTTACCAGAATTATCTTCACTATCTTTTCCAAACTCCCCATTAAATAATGGGTCAATGGTCATATAAAAATTACCTGTATCCACTACAATTAAGTTTTCGAAAAACATCTTTCTGATAATCCAAGAACGTTCTTTTTTATTAGATTTATTTACGTTTACTAAATAATCTTGTGGTAAGTTCAACTCAGAAATTTGGTTAGCATCTCCAAGTAATATTGAAATAGAGCTTTGATTAATTGGCTGAAATGAAGTATGAGTATTACTAAATTCACCATTGAAAACTTTGTGATTTACTAAGTTAAACTCTCTGTTTAGTGGTAAGTTTTGCTGTTGAGAAAAACCTATAAAAGGACTCAAGAGAATAAAAGTAAATAGGGTATGTATTGTTAAGGTATTCAATTTACTTCTATACGGTTATAAATGGTTTTACGTTGTATTTTGTTCCTCCCAAAAGTAATAATTAATCTAAATTTTTACTCTTTCTTTAAAGTCAACGGGAAATCGTTTACCCACCCCTTTGGCTTTAGCTTTTATATCTCCTTTAATACCTATTTCAATATTGTCTTGAGTCATTAAATTCATCAACAAGGGTAGGGCATTACTTACAATGTCTTGAACGCTTGTTTGTATAGTAAATCGATGTATTTTATTTGATTTTTTTGGGAGTGTAATTTTTTCTTTAACCCTAGCAATGCCTACTTTTTTTCCATCAGCGAATAAAGTTAAATCCGAATCTACAATACTAATATTGTATTTGTTTGGATTTTTTATTTGCATAGCCACTTCTACTTCTATTCCTTTAAGGGAGATATTTTTAATACCAACACCTGAAACTTCTACAACCTCAACTTCCTTGTATTCAATACATCCTGAAAAGGAAATAAGAAGGATAATTAACCCAATATAAAAGCGGGAATTTCGGAGCATCTTATTTTGATAAATCTGCAAAATGTTTGTAGAATAATGGAATAGTTTCGATTCCCTTAAAGTAGTTGAAAACACCATAATGTTCATTTGGTGAATGAATAGCATCTGAGTCTAACCCAAAGCCCATTAAAACAGACTTTAAGCCTAAAATTTCTTCAAACAAAGCGACAATTGGTATACTTCCGCCACCTCTTACTGGTATTGGAGCTTTTCCGAAAGCATCTTCCATAGCTTTGTGAGCTGCTTGATACCCTACAAAATTTGTTGGTGTAACATAAGGAGTCCCCCCATGATGTGGATTTACTTTTACTTTTACCGAATCTGGTGCGATAGCTTCAAAATGATTAGAAAAAAGTTGAGTAATTTCTTCATCACTTTGATTAGGAACTAATCGCATTGATATTTTTGCAAATGCTTTTGAAGGTAGTACTGTTTTTGCACCTTCACCAATATAACCTCCCCAAATACCATTTACATCTAGAGTTGGTCTAATAGAAGTTCTTTCTAAACTTGAATAACCTTTTTCCCCTTCAACTGCTCCTAAATCTAAAGACTTAATATATGTGTCGTCAGTAATTGGAGCTTTTGCCATTTCAGCTCTTTCTTCTGCACTAATTTCAATTACTTTGTCATAAAAACCAGGGATAGTAATATGATTGTTTTCATCTGTTAATGAAGCAATCATTTTAGATAAAATATTTATAGGGTTTCCTACTGCGCCACCATACAAGCCAGAGTGTAAATCTCTGTTTGGGCCTGTTACTTCTACTTCTAAATAACTTAACCCTCTTAACCCAACCATAATGGATGGAGTATTGTTATCTATAATTCCAGTATCCGAAATTAAAATAACATCAGCTTTTAATTTTTCAGTATTATCATGTAAAAATTGCTCTAAATTTTCTGACCCAACTTCTTCTTCTCCTTCAATCATAAATTTAATGTTGCATGCCAAAGTATTGGTTTGCATCATTGTTTCAAATGCTTTTACATGCATGTACATTTGACCTTTGTCATCACAGGCCCCACGAGCAAAAATTGCTCCTTCAGGATGTAAGTCAGTTTTTTTAATAATAGGCTCAAAAGGTGGATTATCCCACAAGTCAATTGGATCAGGTGGTTGTACATCGTAATGACCATAAACTAAAACAGTTGGCAAGTTGGGATCAATAATTTTTTCTCCATATACCATTGGATGTCCTCCTGTAGGACAAATCTCAACGTTATCAGCTCCAGCTTCTACTAACCTATTTTTTACAATCTCAGCAGTTTTAGCAACATCTGTATTATAAGCACTATCAGCACTTATTGATGGTACACGAAGTAAGGCAAAAAGCTCTTCTAAAAAGCGTTCTTTATTTTCTGAGATATAGTTATTGATTTCTGACATATTTATTGTGTTAATTTGGCGATGAAGTTACACATTTCGCCAGTTTTATATAGAATCTAAACTAGTATTTCTCCATTCATTTCTTTAGGTTGAGAAATACACATTAATTTTAAAATTGTCGGGGCAACATCACCAAGTTTACCATTTTTAATTTTGGAATGATCTTTATTAATTAAAATACATGGAACTAAATTAGTGCTGTGAGCTGTATTTGGAGTTCCATCAGCATTTATAGCAAAATCAGCATTGCCATGGTCGGCAATAATAATAAAGGAATAATCATGTTCTAAACCTGTGTTTATAATGCGTTCTGTGCAACAATCTACTTTTTCTACAGCTTTTACTATGGCTTCATAAATCCCAGTGTGTCCTACCATATCTGGGTTAGCAAAGTTTAAGCAAATAAAGTCAGGTTGATTATTATTGATTTCTGCAATAATTTTTCTGGTAACTTCTTCTGCACTCATTTCTGGTTGTAAGTCGTAAGTGGCTACTTTAGGTGAGTCTGCCATTAGTCTTTTTTCGCCATCAAAAGGCTCTTCTCTTCCTCCAGAAAAGAAAAAAGTAACATGAGGATATTTTTCTGTTTCGGCAATTCTTATTTGGGTTTTATTATTCTTTTCTAGTACTTCTCCAAGTGTATTAACTAAGTTGTCTTTATGATACATTACATTAACATTCGAAAATGTTTTATCGTAATTGGTCATAGTAACATAATGTAACGGAATAGTGTGCATGTTTTGTTCGTGAAGATCTTTTTGAGTTAAAGCGATTGTAATTTCACGACAACGATCAGTTCTATAATTAAAGCAAATAACCACATCATTTTCTTTAATGGTAGTAATTGGTTTCCCGTTGTCATCAAC
>JARGOE010000038.1 GCA_029210015.1 Vicingaceae bacterium | reverse complement strand
AACATCCCAAAGATTAAAGTCAAAAACCCATATTGGGATAAAAATGGAGTTCTAATAAAAGATCCTGATAGGCATAATATTATCATATCCGATTTAAAAGTTATTTGATTTATCTCAACCTACTTATTAGCTGATTTATCAATATTATTTTTAAACAAAATGCAAATATTATTGATTTAAAGTAATTGTCATAAAATATTTTAATGTATTACATTATAAGTATAAATATAATTTAATACATAATTGTTCGTTAATTTGTTGTTGAACTTTAAACCAAATAACATGAACAAAATATTAATACCCACGACCACTCTAATAATTATTCTATTAACAAGTTGCACCATAATTAGACCTGGTGAGATTGGTGTAAAACAAAAACTAGGCAAACTTTCCGATAAAAGTCATGCACCAGGTTCAGTTTGGTTAAATCCGTTAACAACTAAGGTTATCAAAACAAACATTCAGGTTAACGATATAAAACTTTCACTTAATATTCCTAGCAAAGAAGGCTTAAGCGTAACTTCTGAGATTTCTATTTTATATAGAATTGATAAAAATAGTGTGCCTAAAGTAATTCAAAACATAGGGATGGGATATGAGGGGATAATAGCAAATGTGTTTAGGTCCGCTTCCGCAGATGTATGTTCAAAATACTTTGCTAAAGATATGCATTCAGGTATGCGAACAGAAATTGAAAAAGAAATTAAGAAAAAAATGGAAGAAACACTTACTGAAAAAGGAATAATAGTGGAAGCCGTATTAATGAAAAGTATCCAATTACCTGTTGGACTTTCAGGTTCTATTGAGCAAAAGTTACAAGCCGAACAAAACGCCATGCGAATGGTTTTTATTCTTGAACAAGAAAAATTAGAAGCTGAAAGAAAAATTATTGAAGCAACTGGTACAAAAGATGCTCAAAAAATTATTTCTGAAGGATTAACAGATGAGATCCTGCAACTAAGAAGTATAGAAGCCTTTATTGAACTATCAAAATCAAACAATAGTAAAATAATAATAACAGATGGAAAAGTTCCATATTTAGTTGAATAAATAATGACAATAAATCTTAAACCTGCACTAATGAAAAACACCATAAACAATTCAGAATCATTATTTTATCTCGATAAAGAGCTTATTGAACATCTCAAATTTCCATCTGAAGATATTATAGATTGTAAAAATGAAAAAAAAGAACGTGAAACCCAATTGAAAAAATCGGTGAGATTAGGAAATCACTATAAACAAAAGGTGAAAATATATTTTAAAGATTTTAATCTTAATTTATGCGTAGAAACAACTATTTGGCATGTAGGTCAAAAATATATTAACCTTAAGGGAGGAGTTTCATTACCTGTAAGACGAATATACAAGGTCGAAATTTAAACTATCATACTTTTTAAATTATCAATTACAATATGAAAAACATATTCAAAATAATAATAGTGTGGGTATTATTCTTATTTCAAATAAATGAAATGAAAGCTCAAAACTTTTCTGACACATCACAGGTTAAAAAGGAATATAACAGCTTAGATGAAGCTCTTAGAAACCCAAACAATGTTTATCGCTTAAACCTAAGTAATCAAAAACTCACTTTACTTTCAGATAGTATCTGGGGCAAATTTGAAAACTTGGAGTTTTTAAGTTTGAAAAACGATCATCTAAAAGAAATTCCATCAGAAATAGGCAAACTAAAGAATCTTAAGGTTTTAGATTTAAGCGGAAATGACTTTAGAGTTTTACCAGCATCATTTACAAAATTAAACAGTTTAATTGAACTGTATCTTAATGATGAAAGCTATATGGATGTTAATCGCAGCTTAACCAATATAAAAGATTTACCAAATCTAAAAATACTTCACTTAGAAAATGATCATTTAGAAAAAGTGCCTGAAAATCTATTCAAACTAATTCATTTAGAAAAACTATACCTTAACAAGAATAGCTTTAAAAAAATTCCTATTGAGCTTAAGGAGATGAATACGTTAAATTATATTGATATGCACGACAATCAATTTGACCTCAACCTTCAGAATCCTGAATTACAAGGCTTTGGAATAAAGATAGACCTTTAAAAAAGAACTCCCTTGCAATTCATATTTACATACTAAATGAAAAAAGATAGCATAAACAATATGAAACGAATTCTTTCTGAATTTTTTCAAATTGCACTTGGTATTCTTCTTGCTAGCATTGGGCTAAAAATGTTCTTACTCCCCAATGGTTTTTTAGATGGAGGAGCAACAGGCATTGCTATTTTAATAAGTGAACTTTTTGATTATGATATTTCTTATATTTTAATAATTGTTAGTATCCCTTTTCTCATATTAGCATGGTTTAGCTTATCCAAACGAATTTTTATAAAATCAGTAATTTCAATTATTTCACTTGCTTTTATAATACATTTCGAAAACTTTAATTCAATAACTGAAGACAAGCTTCTAATTGCAATTTTTGGTGGTCTTTTCTTAGGAGCAGGAATTGGGTTAACGATAAGAAACGGAGCAGTTTTGGATGGCTCTGAAATACTCGGAATTTTCATAAACAATAGGCTAGGTATTAGTATAGGAAAAGTAATACTGATGTTTAATGCTATTCTATTTGGAGCTACAGCCCTATTTCTTTCTCTTGAGGTAGCAATGTACTCCATTCTAACATTTATTGTGACCGCAAAAGTTATAGATTTAATGATTGAAGGATTTGAAGATTATGTAGGCTTGATGATTGTATCAGAAAAAACAACAACAATTAATAATGAACTTATAAAATCCTTAGGAACTGGCACTACTTTATACCAAGGCTCTGGAGGCTATGGAAAAAGAGGCGTTCAAACTAAAAAAGATATTATACATACTGTAATAAATAGGATTGATATTAGAAGAACATATAATTTAATTGAAGTTATAGACAAGAATGCATTTATTATTGAATTTGATGTTAACAATATTAAAGGTGGTATCTATACAAAACTTCTTTCAAAAGAAAGCCTAAAAAAACTATCCTCTTCAAAAAATAAAATAAATACTAAAACGAAAGACACTTATGAATCTATTTAATAAAGTAAAATGGGCGTTAGCTGTATCAGGAATTTTTCTAATTATTTTGGCAACAAATCTTATAGATAAAAAGAACTTTCTAAGAGTAGAAGAATCTGTTGAAAATATATACACCGAAAGGCTATTAGCTAAAGAACTCCTGTTAGATTTAAGTATTCTATTTCATAAAAAAGAACTCGCTTATGCATTAAATGATACAACTTATTTACAAAGCAAAAATGAATTGATTAATACCAAAATAACTCAATCACTTGAAATGTTTAACAGATCAGGAAAAACAAAGCAAGAGAAATACATTTTAGATGTTATTAAAAAAAATCATGCAAAACTGATTCAAATAGAATCTAACGCAAATCATAAAGACAGTTCTTACAGTATAGAATGTGCAGGAGTATTTTCTGCAATCAACAACAATTTAAATGATTTAGCTAATGAACAGATGAAAGAAGGGAAGAATCAAAAAAGGCTTGCCAGTGATGCAGTAAACTCAGTAAAACTTTTCTCAAAAATTGAAATATACATGTTAATTTTATTAGCATTAATGCTTCAAGTCATCATCTTATATAATCCAAAAAAATAAATCAATTTAGTGTTCCCATTTATAAGATTAAATATTGACCTCCATCTATATAGTCTTTAAAGTAGTTTTACTAATTTTATTCATAAATGGAATTTCGTATAGCCAGACATACTAATAATTTAAATCCCATCATTGATTTTTACACACATGTTCTTGGCTTAACCATTTTAGGAAATTTTGACAACCATGATAATTATGATGGTGTATTTTTAGGCAAAGAAGGTTTAGATTGGCATTTAGAATTTACCTCATCAGACGAACAGGCTCAGCATCAATTTGATGAAGATGATATCTTAGTTTTATACCCCAAATCTCAGCAAGAATATGATGCTATAAAAACTAACATTAAGCAAAACAACATTACTATTTTAAAAGGCAAAAATCCGTATTGGAATAAATATGGATTAATGGTAAAAGATCCTGATGGGTATAATGTAGTTATTAGTAATCTAAAGATTAGTTAACTTATCATAAACCACTTTCTTCGCCAAAATGGTTTGGCTTATCCCTCTCGCCAAGACAAATAAAATCATGGCTAGCCATAAACCATGATTACCCCAGACGTTAACTAATAAATAATACGCTGGAATAAATATGGCAAACGTAGAAAAGAGCATAGTATTTCGCATAGCTTTTGAAGATGTTAAACCAATGTAAACCCCATCCCAAACAAAAGGAACAACACTTAAAATTGGAAACAACATCAACCACACTAGATAATTTAAAGCAATTGTAACCACATCTTGTTGATCAGTTAATAACCGTAAAATATTTTCCCCAAAAAACCAATACACAACTCCATAGATAGCTCCCAAACCTAATCCCCAATAAAAGCAATAACGCACTGCTTGTTTAAATTTTTGCTTGTTTCCTGCCCCAAAATATTTCCCACTAATTGCTTCTGCGGCAAATGCAAAGCCATCAATCCCATAAGCTGCAATACTCACAAATTCTAGTAACAAAATATTAGCTGCAGCTATCAATTCACCTTCTTTAGCAGAAACAACTTTAAAAAACGACAAGGCAAATATTAAACATAAAGTTCTTATTAAAATATCCGTATTTACCAAAACAAACTGCTTGATAGCTTTTAACTCAAACATTCCTTTATAAGCTATTTGAGTTAATTGCTTACGGTAAAAAATCACAAAAAATAAAATAGCTAAAACAAAACCAAAATATTGAGCTAAAACAGTTCCTAAAGCCACTCCATCTGTTTTGAAATTCAACCCTGTTACTAAGTAATAACTCAATCCTGCATTTAATAGATTTACTGCAATAGTAATTATCATGGTTAGAGTAGCATTTTGCTTACCCATGAACCATCCTATAAAAGCATACAAACCAATAGTTGCTGGAGCAGCATAAATACGAACATTAAAATATGTGGTTATTTGTTGGTTTAATTGGGCATTAGAGTCGATAAAATACAAGGCTAGCTGCAATATCCAATCTTTACAAATAAATAATAACAAAGCACCTCCAAAAGCAATTATTAATCCTCTAAACAATAATCTAAATGCTTCATCATTGTTTCCTTTCCCAAACTCTTGAGCAGTCATTCCAGTCATTCCCATTCTTAGGAATCCAAAAGCCCAGTAAATAAAGTTAAAAATCATTACCCCAAAGCCTATAGCTAAAATAAATGACTCGTTACTCAAATGGCCCATCAAAGCAACATCTACCACACTCAACATAGGCACAGATAGGTTTGCTAAAATATTTGGGATAGCTAATTTGAGGATTTCTTTATTCAAATCTAAATGAATTTAAGCACTAAATTAGCTTAAAATATCACCCTTTCATCAAACAAAATGGTCTGATTGGTGAAATTTGTTTTTTATTCTATATGAAAATTATTACTTTAGACCTCAACATACTACCTATTTGTAATGAAACGCTTATTAATAATATCAGTTAGTCTCCTAACCATAATTTCTTGTGGAGAAATTAATTCATTTAGCGAAAGTGATTACTCTAACACCGATTGGAGAAGGTTAAAATTAAAAGGAAAAGTAAAGGCTATTAAAGAAATTAAATTTATAGCTGTCGGTAGTTTTAGTGAAATTGTAAATGGAGAAAGAGTAAAGCACATTTATAATAAAGAATTCCTTTTTAATCTAGATGGGTTTAAAATTGAGCAAAACGATTATATTCCTGATGGAACTTTAGCCAATAGAATTATGTACTTATACCAAAACAATCAATTAGTAGAATACAATGAATATGATTCTCAGGGCTTATTATTTGGCACTGGAAAATATGAAATTGGAGAAGATGGCAATCCTAAACGGTTAAATTATAAAACTAGTGATGGTAGATACAATTGGTCTGAAACATATAAATACGATGATGATAATAATATTATTGAAGTAGACCATTTTAGAACAGAAAACTCTTTAGACTCTAAAGAAATTTACACTTTTAATGATGATGGTTTTTTAAGTGCTTCAGAACTGCTTAGAGACGGAGAATTAGTTAGTAAAAATTCTTTTACAACTGATAAGGATGGAAGTAGAACTGAAATGATTTATGGTGCTGACAGCTCTAAATACACTTACATATACAACTATGACTCGAAAGGTAATTGGGTCAAAAAGATAGTATTTAAAAACGATAGCCCAAGTGGTGTTTTAATAAGAGAAATAGAATATTTTAATTAGTAAATTTTTAACATAAAAAAGCCTCTAGTAAATTACTAGAGGCTTTTTTATTCTTACTTGAAATTAAGCTAATTCTTCTTTTACTAATGCAGATATTAATTTTCCATCAGCTTTACCTTTTAGTCTACCCATAACTGGGCCCATAACCTTACCCATATCTTGAGGTCCACTAGCTCCAACTTGAGCAATTGCTTCTTTAACCACTTGTCTAACTTCATCCTCACCCATTTGAGCAGGTAAGTAAAAGCTTAGAACTGCTATTTGATCATCTTCATCTTTAGCCAAATCTTCTCTCCCTTGCTCTTTAAATATAGCTGAAGCATCTTTACGTTGTTTTACTAATTTTTGTATTATAGACAAAGCTGTTTCATCATCTACATCTCCACTTCCATCTTTTGCACCTTCTAATAGTAATGCTGATTTTATTGCTCTTAATGCAGCTAACTTTTCTTTTTCTTTAGCCAACATTGCTTGCTTTATATCTTGATTAATTTGATTTGATAAACTCATATTTTGGTTTTTATATTCATAAAAAAAGTCGCTTCAAAATTACTAAGAAGCGACTTAAAATTAAACTTAATTATTACTAACTAATCATTAATCTACATTATCGTGTAAAAAAGAGTTATCATCATTCAATCTTGGCTTCCCTTCTTCATCTTCAGATAATGTAAATCTTGAGATATTATTCTCTGAAGAATGAGGTGTTTCATCCAAATTAATTTGACGTCTTTTATAGGCTGGCTCTTTTTCCAAATCATTAATTCCTGAAGGAGTTTTCATTTTCATACCCAACTCTTTAATCTTCATTACTCTCTCTTGAGAACGTTTTAATTGATCCTCATCAGGAATACGGTTTGTATAAACTGGACCTTCATTTTCTTGCTCTGTTTCAGATGTTACATCTTTTCTAGACAAGCTGATCTCTTCGTCCATATTTTCTTCTGGAGTAAAGTCAGTTGATTCACTTGTAAATTCATCAGCAGAATCATCATCATTTAAATTCCAAACGATTGTTTTGTGTTCTTCCGATGGAGCTTCCGTTTCACTTGTTGGCTCATCCCATGAATTTTCCTCATTGGTAACTTCCTCTATAGAGTCTTCATTCCAATTATTTTCAGGAGTACTGGCTTCAATCTCAGTATCGTTTACTTCACTCCAGTTTAGCGACATTTCATCTCGTTTAGCTTCAACTTCAGCTTCATCATCATCTAAACTAAACACCACTTTGTCTTGCTCTTCTTCAACAACATTATCCGTTAAGTTAGTTGTTTCTTCTTCAAAGGTATTTGTTGTTGCTTCAGGAGTATCTTCAAAATCTAATGTAGGCTGTTCTACTTCAACTTCTATTTTTAAGAATGGTTCCTCTATATCATTACTAACTTCTTCAATAGTATTTTCAACTTCAGGAGTTTCCTCTAATGGCTGTGTAATGTTTGTTGGAACATCTTCATCTAAACCATAAACTTTCTTTTCTGGTTTTTTACCAAAATCAAAAGAAGTAGTTTCTGTTGATCCAAATCCTGTAGCAATTACAGTAACAGCAACCTTACCACCTAAACTTTCATCAGTACAGTTACCCCAAATAACATCTGCAGTTAAGCCTGCTTCATCTTGAATGTAATCTGTAATATCACCTATTTCATCCATTGTAATTTCTTCTGTACCAGAAGTAATGTTTAATAAGATGTAGTTAGCTCCTTTAATTTCATTATCATTTAATAACGGTGATGATAACGCTTTACTTACAGCATCAATTGCTCTATTCTCTCCTTCGGCAGTTGCAGAGCCCATAATTGCAGTACCACCATCTTTCATAACAGTTTGAACATCTCTAAAATCTGTATTTACATAACCTGTAACTGTAATGATTTCTGAAATACCTTTTGCAGCAACTGCTAAAATATCATCAGCTTTAGCAAAAGCTTCTCCCATTTTTAAGTTACCATACATCATTCTTAACTTATCATTATTAATGATAAGTAAGGTATCTACATTATTTCTTAAAGATTCTAAACCTTCATCAGCTTGTTGCTTTCTTCTTCTACCTTCAAATGAAAATGGAACAGTAACAATACCCACCGTTAATATACCCATTTCACGAGCAGCTTCAGCAATAATTGGAGCAGCACCAGTACCAGTACCACCACCCATACCAGCAGTAATAAATACCATTTTGGTATTATTTTGTAAAATTGCTTTAATAGCTTCAACATCTTCGATTGCAGCATTTTTACCAACTTCAGGGTTTGCTCCAGCACCTAAACCTTCAGTTAATGTAGTCCCTAACTGAATTTTATTAGGAATTGAACTTTGTTCTAAAGCTTGAGCATCAGTGTTACAGATAACGAAATCTACTCCTGATATTCCTTGTTCATACATGTGGTTTACAGCATTGCTTCCTCCACCACCAACTCCAATAACTTTTATTATTGATGCCTGATCTTTTGGTAAATCGAATTTCATAATATGGGTTTTTATTTATGCTTTTACCGTTAGCTAACAGCCAACCGTTTTTAATTTTTTATTTATTTTTCCTCATCTTCAAAAAAGTTCTTTCCTACATTTACTATCTTTTCAAAAAATCCGCCTTTGTCCTTTTTTGAATGGCCTACAACATCTCCAGTATTACTGTTTGATGAAGTATGGTCTAAATTGTCAAAACCTTTAATTACTAAACCTACACCAGTAGCAAATAAAGGACTTGTAATTTCTTCTGTATTTCCAGACGCTAAATGCTCGTTAGGATAACCTATTCTTACATCCATTCCTGTTACATATTCTATTAACTGAGAAATATGCTTTAATTGAGAACCACCACCTGTTACAACAATTCCACAAATTAACTTATTCTCGTAACCAGAATTCTTTATCTCATAATGAATGTGCTCAATAATTTCTTCCATTCTAGCTTGAATAACTTGAGCTAGTGTTTTTAAAGAAATTTCTTTTGGAGCTCTTCCTCTTAATCCTGGAATTGAAACGATTTCATTCTCTTGACTTTCACTAGCCAATGCCGAACCAAACTTCACTTTTAACTGCTCAGCTTGATTTTTAATAATTCCACAACCTTCTTTTATGTCTTCTGTAATTGAATTACCTCCAAAAGGAATTACAGCAGTATGTCTAATTATTCCATCTTGAAAAATAGCAATATCTGTTGTACCGCCACCGATATCTACCAAAACAACTCCTGCTTCTTTTTCTTCATCACTTAGAACTGCTTCCGAAGATGCTAATGGTTCAAGAATCAAATCATCTACTTCTATCCCTGCTTTATGAACACACTTGTATATGTTTTTAGCTGCTGCAATTTGACCTGTAATAATATGGAAGTTTGCTTCTAAACGAACTCCAGCCATACCTATCGGATCTTTTATTCCTTGTTCGTTATCAATAATATATTCTTGCGGTAATACATGGATAATTTCTTCCCCAGGTAACATCACCAACTTATACATATCGTCAATTAAGGCATTGATATCATGCTGACCAATCTCATCATCAACATTATGTCTCACCTTAATTCCTCTGTGTTGTAAACTTTTAATATGCTGACCAGCAATACCAACATTTACAACTTTAATATCTACTCCTGATTTATTTTCTGCTTCTTGAACAGCAGTTTTTATAGATTGAACCGTTTTATCAATATTAGAAACTACACCTCTTGAAACTCCAATAGATTCGGATTTCCCCATACCCAACACTTCTAACTTACCATGTTCGTTTTTACGACCAACAATAGCCACAATTTTAGTTGTACCTATATCTAATCCTACTACTATGTCTGATGCTTTGGCTTCCATTTTAATTATACATTTTCGTACAAACTACTTGGTTTTTATACTTTAAATTAATTTCAGAATACTCGTTCCACCCTGTTTTACTCAACCCTTTCTTATAAAAGATCATGAGTTTTTCAAACTTGCTTTCTAAGTTATCTATTCCTCCAAATACAATTTTATGATTTCCTACCTTTGGTACGAGCTCCATATCATACACTTTATTAACATGGATTTGTTCAATTTGAGCCTTCCAAAACTCAGATTCATCTATATACTTTGCAATTTTATAAACATCATCAAGCATAGTTTTAGACTGCAAGGTGTCATGTAGCTCACTATAATTGAACTGATACCTTTTATTAAAAGGCTCATTTACCTCTCCGCTAACCACCAATAACCTTGATGTGTATTTGTTAGTCCAAAGCATTAGGTTACCATGCTCATCTATGTAATAACTATTGTTTTTTGAAAACACTCTAACTATTGGCCTGCGTTGTTTCACATCAATTTTCAAGTTACCATCTATAGTTTTATACACTTGAACATCTTTAATTGAAGAGTTAGAACTTAATTTTTCTTCAAGAGTCAATACATCAAATTTATTTAGCTTCAACTTCCCTGTATCCTCTACACCAAGAATTTGAGATAAGACATCTTCTTCATTTACAAATCTATTTTCAGTTTCATAATCTATTTTAACAATAGGTTTAGTGAATGTTTGTTCCTCTCGAGCCTTTTTTACAAAACCTAACAACACCACAATTCCAGCAACAGTAATTACCCAAAGTAATATTTGCAAAACCTTATTCATTTGTACCTCCTAAGATTTTAGCAATAGGCTTCACAAAAACATCAATATCTCCCGCTCCAAGAGTTAACAAAACTTCTGTTTGTTTTTCTAAAATAACCGCCAATAAGTCTTCTTTAGTTACTAGGCTTTTTTCAGATATATCTATCTTATCCAACAACATTTGAGAAGTTACACCTTCAATTGGCAACTCTCGAGCTGGGTAAATATCCATCAATAATAACTCATCTAACAATGCTAAACTTGAAGCAAAGCCATCTAAAAAATCTCTTGTTCTGCTATATAAATGAGGTTGAAAAATCCCTGTTACTTTTTTGTTAGGATAAAGCTCTTTAACTGACTTTATGCAAACCTCTAATTCAGATGGGTGATGTGCATAGTCATCAATATAAACCAAATCAGTTGTTTTAATATGATATTCAAAACGCCTTTTTACTCCCTTATAACTAGCCAAAGCGTCTTTTATCTGAGATTTATCTATTCCTAATTGTTCTGCAATAGCAAAAGCACCAATTGCATTTTCTACATTATGTATACCAGGCAATCCTATTTCTACATTTAATGTTGTAGCTGAACCACTTTCAATATCTGCATAAAAAGCCCCATTTTCTATCCTTAAATCAGATGCATAAGTTGCAGATTTTTCCTTTAATCCATAGGTAGAAATATCTATTCCTTCAACAGATTTAAAGTCATTTAAATATTGATTTTTAGTAATTAAACTTCCGCCAGATTTTATCTTGTTTGCAAAAGCCCTGTAAGCTTCTTGCATTTCATTTCCATCTCCATAAATATCTAAATGATCAGCATCTAGAGAAGTGATTAAAGCGATATCTGGCGAAAGCGTTAGGAATGACCTATCATACTCATCAGCCTCAACCACTAGATATTGAGCATCTTTACTTAATAATAAATTACTATTGAAGTTTAAACTTATACCTCCTAAAAATGCGATACAATTACCCAAACATTCATTGATTACGTGAGCAACTATTGATGAAGTAGTAGTTTTACCATGAGTGCCAGCAATAGCTATTGTAAAATAGTTTTGACTAATTAATCCTAAAACTTGTGAGCGTTTTAATAATTCAAAATCATTGTTTTGAAGAAACTGTAATTCTTTATTATCCTTTGGAATTGCAGGAGTAAAACAGATTAACACATCATCAATTGAAGAAACAATTGTCTTTAAAAATTCAACATCTTCTTCATAATGAATTTGTATTCCTTCTTGTTCTAATTGTTCTGTTAACTCAGTTTTAGTTTTATCATAACCATAAACCTTACAACCTTGCGCTAAAAAATAACGTGCTAAGGCACTCATTCCTATCCCACCAACACCTAAAAAATAAACCGTATTTAGTTTATCTATCTCCATTATTTCTGAGTCAATTTTAAAACCTCATCAGCAATAATACTTGCAGAATCGGTAAAAGCTAATTTTGCCACATTCTTAGAAATCTGTTCTTGCTCTTGCTCATTTTTCACTAAAGCAATCAATGTATCTACCAAGGTCTCCTTTGCTTCTGAATCCTTAACTAATTTTGCAGCATTATTATTTACTAATGCCATTGCATTTTTAGTTTGATGATCTTCTGCTGCACTAGGCAAAGGCACAAATATGGTTGGCTTTGCTGCAATACTTAATTCTGAAACCGACATTGCACCAGCTCTAGAAACCACAACATCTGCAACAGCATAAGCGTAATCCATTTTAGTAATAAAAGGCATTGTTTTTATTCCTTTATCTGCATAAGGCTTTACAGACTTAGCTGCCTCATCCACATACAACTTACCAGTTTGCCAAACCAACTGAATATTGTTCTCAGCAATTTTAGCTATACCGCCATCTATACTATGATTAATTGTTCTTGCTCCTAAGCTTCCTCCAACAACTAAAACGGTTTTTTTGTTTTCATCTAACCCAAAATGTTCAATACCCCTAATACGTTTAGCTTCCAAGTTTTTAATATCTTGGCGAACTGGGTTTCCTGTTAATAAAATTTTCTCTTTCGGAAAAAACTCATCCATCCCTGCATAAGCCACACAAATTTTCTGAACCTTTTTTGCCAATAATTTATTAGTAATACCTGGGTAAGAATTTTGTTCTTGTATTAATGCTGGAACACCTTTTTTAGTCGCTGCTTTTAATAACGGGCCACTTGCATAACCTCCTACACCAACAACAGCATCAGGTTTAAATTCTTTAATTATTTTTTTTGCTTTTGTTAAACTCGCTAAAAGTTTAAAAGGGAATTTTAAATTCTGTAATGTTAAACGTCTTTGCAAACCCATAATTGGCAAACCAATTATTTCATAACCTGCCGCTGGAACTTTTTCCATTTCCATTTTACCTAAAGCACCAACAAACAAAATTTTTGCATCTGGATGCTTTATTTTAATAGCATTGGCAATAGCTATTGCTGGAAAGATATGCCCTCCAGTTCCTCCTCCACTTACTATAATTCTAGGTTGCGACATTTACATTTTTATTTGATGGTTCTGATTTTCTACTAACACTTAAAATAATTCCTATGGCCAAACAAGTAAACCAAATAGATGTTCCTCCCATACTAACTAATGGTAATGGTTGACCTGTTACCGGAAATAAATTAACCGCAACTGCCATATTTATCATTGCTTGGAATACCAAGCTAAATGACAGCCCGACTGCGAGAAATGTTCCAAAAGTTTTTTCGGCTCGTTGAGCAATTTTCACCCCCCGATAAAAGAGAATGAGGTAAAGTACAATCACAAAAAGACCGCCTATCAATCCATACTCTTCTATTACTATTGCGTAAATAAAATCAGAATAAGGATGTGGTAAGAAGTTACGCTGTGTACTTCCTCCTGGACCTTTTCCAACAATACCACCAGTTGCTATAGCAATTTTAGCTTGGTCTGCCTGAAAATTACTATCACTATCTCCTCCTTGGGTAAAGGTTTCTATTCTACTTACCCATGTTCCGAGCCGAGGTAATAAATCTGGTTTTGCAGAAGCCACTGTAAGTGCCAATAGTAAAGTTGCTAATATTATTCCTATAAGTGACAACATATATTTAATAGGAACTCTACCTATAAACATAATTATCATGCTTGTAGTAAACAGCATTGCTGCAGTAGAAAAATTGGCTGGAAAAATAAATCCACACACCAATAAAACTGGCAACATTAAGTACATAAAAACAGACTTGAAATCATTTAAACTTGCTTGCTTTTTATAAAGTATTCTCGCCAAATACATGATTAAAGCCAGCTTAGCTAAATCGGATGTTTGAAAGGTTTGATTAATTACAGGAATAACTAACCACCTACTAGCATCATTAATATTTGCACCTGTTAAAAGAGTAAGTAATAACAGCGGTATTGATATGAATATTGCTATTTGAGCTATCCGAGAATAATATTTATAATTGAGATTATGAGCCAATATCATTAACCCAAAACCAACAATTAGTATTATTCCATGCTTAAATAAATAATAAAGTGTATCTCCTCCTTGATACTTATAAGCTAAGGTTACTATTGAACTATAAACAGCCAAAACAGACAAAATGGCTAGTAGTAAAACTACTAACCAAACTACTTTGTCTCCTTTAATATATTTGTTTACAAATGACACTTAGCCTTCAATAGAATTTAATATATTTTGAATTTGTGTTTCATCTTGAACCACACAAACTACTTTGTTATTTAAAATTGAACTATGCCTTGCTAGTTCTACAGCTTGACTTATGTCATTAGCTGCAATTATAAACACATCTGTTCCTATTAATGGCGGAACGGCTGCATTAACATTCTCACTAATAATAATTAATTGACTTGCTTTTTCTTTTAAGTTATCTAATCCTGCATCGATGAGTTGTTTTAAATTCACCTCATCAATAACAATTGCACAGTTGTTTTCAGAACAGTAACTTAACAATTCAGAAATAGTAGCTGAGTAAAATTGTTGACCTTGTATGTTAGCAAGATCTCTCATTAAAGTCCTTTAACCGCTTTTTTAAATTGATGACCTCTATCCTCATAGTTGTCAAACAAGTCAAAACTTGCGCATGCTGGAGAAAGTAAAACTGTATCTCCTTTTTGACTTAACTGATAAGCCATATTAACTGCATCTCGAGCATTATCAGTATCTACGATAGTTTCAATAATATCTTCAAAAGCATCGTGAATTTTTTCATTGTCTTTACCTAAACAAACTATAGCCTTAACCCTATCTGTTACTAATTCTTTTAACATTTCATAGTCATTACCTTTATCAACCCCACCAACTATCCATACTACTGGATGTTCAAAGCTTTCTAAAGCATACCATGTAGAGTTTACATTTGTTGCTTTTGAATCGTTTACAAATGTAATTCCGTGAACTTTTCCTACTTCTTCTAAACGATGTTCTACGTTTTGGAAATCAGTAAGGCTTTCTCTGATTACGTCTTTTTTTAGCTCCAGAACTTTTCCTGCTATTCCGGCTGCCATTGAATTGTACAAGTTGTGCTTTCCTTGTAATGCTAATTCTTGAATTGTCATATTAATTGTTTTATTATTAGTGTATATTATTAAGTTATCTTTATCTAAATAAGCTCCATTTTGGAGTTGTTTTTTTATGCTAAATGGGTGCTTAGTCCCTTTATATTCTATTTCATTTATCCTTTTTGTAATTACCTCATCATCCTCACAATAAATCATATGACAGTTTTCATTTTGATTTTGAAGAATTCTAAATTTTGCATCTGCATACTGCTCAAAATCATTATTGTACCTATCTAAATGATCTGGCGTAATGTTTAAAATCATAGCCACATCTGCTTTAAACTCAAACATTCCATCTAGCTGAAAACTGCTCAACTCCAACACATAAATGTCTTTATCGTTTTGAGCAACTTGCTTAGCCAAACTATCTCCAATATTTCCTGCCAACCCCACATTTAACCCTGCATTTTGCAAGATGTGATAGGTTAACAAAGTGGTGGTAGTTTTACCATTACTTCCAGTTATTGCAATCATTTTTGCATCAGTAAATCGCCCAGCAAATTCTATTTCAGAAATTACAGCTACACCCCGCTCCTTGAGTTTTAAAATCAAAGGCACTGTGTCTGGAATTCCAGGACTTTTTACTACTTCACTCGCATTTAGAATTTTACTTTCTGTATGCCCTCCTTCTTCCCATTCAACATCAATATTTTTAAGAACGCTTTTGTATTTGTCTTTTATCTCTCCTCTGTCCGATACAAATACCTCAAACCCTTTTTGTTTTGCCAAAATAGCTGCTCCAACTCCGCTTTCGCCTCCACCTAAAATGACTAATCTACTTTTCACTTTATCTTAGTTTTAAGGTTACAAATGTTAGTAGCGCTAACATTATTCCTACAATCCAAAATCGTGATACAATTTTTGCCTCATGCATATTCTTTTTTTGAAAATGATGATGCAATGGAGCCATTAAAAACACTCGTTTTCCTTCTCCAAACTTCTTTTTTGTGTATTTGAAATAACCTACCTGTATCATTACCGATAAGTTTTCTATTAAGAATATTCCACACAATAATGGAATCATTAATTCTTTTCTAACCGCCAATGAGAATACTGCTATAATTCCTCCTAATGCTAAACTTCCTGTATCTCCCATAAAAACTTGCGCTGGGTAAGAGTTATACCAAAGAAAACCAATACAAGCTCCAACAAATGCAGCTATATAAACCACTAACTCTCCTGAATCTGGGATATACATAATGTTCAAATAATCGGCAAAAACAGTATTACCAGATACATAGGCAAAAACAGCTAAGGTTATTCCAATTATAGCTGAAGTTCCAGTAGCCAGACCATCCAGACCATCTGTCATGTTTGCTCCATTAGAAACAGCTGTAATAATTACAATCACAATTAATATAAAAACTGCTGCTCCTGCATATGGTGCAGCACCACCCATCCAATCTGTTAAAACAGAATAATTAAATTCATTATCCTTTACAAAAGGTATAGTTGTTACGGTTGATTTAGCATCAACCCATTCGTAATTAGTAACAGATTCTTTAACCTCATCATTTTGTAGCTCGTAGCTAATATGAGTTGGTGCATTTGCATTAAAATCTTTCTGTTTTACTACAACATCTTCATTAAAATAAAGCACCGAACCAACAACAATTCCAACAGCAACTTGCCCCATAATTTTAAACCTACCTGCAAGACCTTCTTTATTCTTTTTAAAGACTTTGATATAATCATCTATAAATCCAATTGCACCCAATAGAATAGTCGAAACAATCATTAAGATGATATAGATGTTATCTAGTTTTGCGAATAGTAACGTTGGAATAAGAATAGCAGCCAAAATAATTAAACCACCCATTGTTGGTGTTCCTTGCTTCTCTATTTGACCTTGTAAACCTAAGTCTCTTACAATCTCTCCAACTTGCAACAACTGTAATCGCTGGATAATTTTTTTGCCAATTACCATAGAGATAATTAGTGAGCCAATTAAAGCAAAAGCAGCTCTAAATGTAATGTACTGAAACACCCCAGCTCCAGGAAAATCAAGTTCGTTTAGATATGTAAATAAATAATACAGCATTAGTTTCTTAGTATTTCAAAAGTTTCTTGTAATATTTGTAAGTCATCAAATGGCAATTTTTCACCATTTACCTCTTGGTATTTCTCATGTCCTTTCCCAGCTATTAAAATCACATCCCCTTCATTTGCTAATGAACAAGCAGTTTTAATAGCCTCTTCTCTATTAGTGATTGCCAACACTTTTTTAAAGTGAATACCATCCACACCCTGCCTCATATCCTTAATTATTTCATCCGGATTTTCTGACCTTGGGTTATCTGATGTTAAAATGATTTTGTCACTTAGTTCACAGGCAATTTTTGCCATTATTGGCCTTTTATCTTTATCTCTATCTCCACCACAACCAACAAGTGTAATTAGTTGCTCATTTCCTGTCCTGATTTCATTAATTGTTTTTAATACATTTTTTAATGCATCTGGAGTGTGAGCATAGTCAACTATCCCTGCTACATTATTTGGTGATTTAATGTATTGAAACCTACCATCAACAGAAATTAAATTGCTTATTGCAGTAAGAACAGTTAGCTTTTCTTCTCCTAACAATAATGCTGTTGAATAAATAGCTAACAAATTGTAAGCATTAAAGTTTCCAATCAGCTTCGTCCAAACTTCGCTACCATCAATATTTAACAACATTCCAGAAAAGTCATTCTCAACAACCCTACAACTATAGTCTGACATACTTTTTAAAGCATAAGTATATTTCTTAGCAGAAGTGTTTTGCATCATCACCTCTCCATTTTTGTCATCCTTATTGGTTAGCACAAAAGCATTTTCTCCTAAGCCATCAAAAAATTGTTTTTTAGCTTTTAGGTATTCATCAAAAGTTTTATGATAATCTAAATGATCATGAGTGATGTTTGTAAATATTCCTCCAACAAAATCAACTCCTGCAATTCTGTTTTGATGAATAGCATGAGAACTTACTTCCATAAAACAATACTCACAACCTTCTGCAATCATATATCTTAATAGTGCATTTAATTGAATTGCATCAGGAGTAGTATGAGTGGAAGAAATTTCTTCTGTTCCAATTTTATTAACCACCGTAGAAAGCAAGCCTGCTTTATGCCCTAGCTGAATATATAAGTCGTGTAATAATGTAGCGGTAGTTGTTTTACCATTTGTTCCAGTAACTCCAACTAATTTTATTTCTGAAGAAGGGTTATCATAAAAATTAGAAGCAGCTACACCCAAGGCTTCGCTACTATTCTTCACTCTTACATAAGTAATTCCCTCTTGTTGTTCTTCTGGAAACTCTTCACAAATAATTGCAACAGCACCATCATTTATTGCTTTTTCAATAAACTGATGCCCATCAACCTGCGTTCCAGTAACTGCAACAAACAGACTGAACTTTTCTATCTCACGAGAATCGAAACAAATTTTTTCGATAGCCATTTGCGTAGAGCCAACTACCTCTTCGATTCCTGCTTTATATAATATGTCTTTTAGTAATTTCATTATGCTAATTCCAATATTATTTTTTCGCCTTTAACTAATTTTTCTCCAGGAATAATTGATTGCTTTTTAACAACTCCATCTCCTGAAAACTGCACTCTCATCCCTTGATTTTCTAAAATAAATAGTGCATCTCTAATGCTCATCCCAGTAACATCAGGAACATAAATTGGAGCTACTTTTTTATTATATATTTTCACAGACTTATCACCTGTACTCACTTTTGCCCATTTCGGACTCTCAGATGCTAATTCTGTTTTAACATTCAACTCAGTATAAATTGTTTCCAAATCTGGGTAATAACCATCCATTGCATAAGGAATTCTTGAGACCGCTAAATTTTCTGTACGATGAATTTCTTCATGAATTTGAATACTGTTTGCATACACCTTATCTGCAACTTCTTTAAAGATTGGACCAGCCACATGACTACCATAATAAGTACCACTTGACGGTGCGTTTACTACAACTATACATGAATACTTAGGGTTATCTGCTGGGAAATAGCCTACAAATGATGCTTGATAAATCTTACCATCAATAGAATGATAGCTTCTATGTTCGTTTGCTACTTGGGCAGTTCCTGTTTTACCCGCAATCTTATATTTATCATTTTTTAAATTTCTAGCCGTTCCATTTTCAACTACTCCCTCCAACATCTCTTGAGCCATTTCAATTGTTTTCTTAGAACAAATAGAATTATTCAACACTTCGGTTTCTACTGTTTTAACCAACACACCTCTTTTCTTTATTTCCTTCACAAACTTTGGTCTTACCATTCTACCATCATTCGCTACAGCATTATAAAAAGTAAGAATCTGTAATGGAGTTAATTTTAACTCATAACCTATACTCATCCAAGGGATAGTAATCCCCGACCAAGTTGCATCATCACTATTTTTAATAAAGGGCGCTCCTTCTCCAGCTATTTCAACCCCCAGTTTTTTGTCTAAGCCCATATTATAAAGCCTATCAATAAAATCTTGTGGGCGACTTAAATAATGTTGATTAACTATTTTAGAAACCAATACATTCGAAGAAACTTCGAAACCTCGTTTTACAGAAATTTTTCCATAACCACCTTCATGAGAATCTTTCATTACCGCATCATAAAAACGTGTTCTTCCGTTTTCTGTATCAACCATATCATCCAAACCGAAATAACCATCTTCAAAACCAACCATTAACGAAGCCAACTTAAATGTTGAACCCGGTTCAGTTGCAGCTCCAACAACATAATTATATCGTTCAGAATAAGTTCCATCACTATTTTTTTGAAGATTTGCAATCGCTTTCACCTCTCCAGTTGCTACTTCCATTAAAGCCACACACCCATAATCAGCACCATGTTGTTTTAGTTGATTTTCCAATGCATTTTCAGCTACATCTTGGATATTCACATCAATGGTTGTATAAATATCACTACCATCTTCAGGCTCTTTACCATTGTCTTCATCAATTGGCATCCAAACTCCCCCAGCAATTTTTTGCATCCAACGCTTACCTTTTACTCCGCTCAACTCTTTAGTATAAGCACCCTCTAAACCAACAGGCTTAACCCCTTCTCGCTGGTAACCAATAGTTCTTGAAGCCAACATTTTAAAAGGTTTTTCTCTTTTGTTTTGTTGTACAGTTATAAAACCACCTTTATACTGTCCTCTTCTAAAAATTGGAAACTCTTTAATCTTTTTAAGGTCAGTAAACTTTACATTCCTTTTTATTAAGTGATATCGCTTACCTTGCTTGCGAGCATTTCTCAACTCTTGAGCATATTGCGCCTTACTTTTTTCAGGGTATAATTTTGATAATTGATAAGCTAACGAATCAACGTTCTCTTCAAAAAATTCCTTTGTTATAGATTCTGTTTTTGCATCAAAACGCACTTCATATTTCGGAATTGAAGTTGCCAACAAACTACCATCTGCAGCATAAATATTACCTCTTACAGCCTCAATCTCTCTATACTTTCTAGTTAACTGCTCTTGCTTCTCTTGCCACTTAGAACCTTGAATAACTTGCAGATTAAACGCTTGACCGACAATGATTAACGCGAACAGACATATCATCCCGTAAATCAGGTAAACCCGAGAGAATATGATATTTTTTTGGTCTTTCATTTTAATCGTTCGTTGCAATTTTTTCCATCTCTTCCTCAGTCACTATAATTTTAGTGGGAGGAGTAACAGATTCTATAATTTCATATGGAGCAGTAGCCTGAGCAACCTGAGATTGCTTACTGTTATAATTTAAGTCTGATTTTAGGGTAATGTATTCTGATCGCAACACCTTTAATTCGTTGCCCACTGTATGTAAATCTCTAACGGTACGTTGTGCGTAATAACCGTTTGCGATGTAAAGAATTCCTAAAAAGGTTAAGAAAAATATGAAGGGTAAGGATTTGACTACATTGTCGCTAGACAAGAAGTTACCTGAAAATACAGAGGCCAAAGATTTAGAAACTTTACCAGCTTCTTTTTTTTCTTTTGGCTTTTCTTCTTCTTTAAAAGTGTTCACTTAATCCATCATAGTTTTTCAGCTATCCGCAACTTGGCGCTTCTAGCTCGGTTGTTGTTTTTAATTTCTTCCGCAGTTGGAAGAATTGGTTTTCTATTTACTTGCTTGAATTTAAGTTGTGGATTTCCAAAAAAATCTTTTTCCAACTCTCCCTCAAACTTGCCCTTCTTAATAAAATTCTTTACTAATCTATCTTCTAATGAATGATATGTTATCACCGACAATCTTCCTCCGGGTTTTAACACCTCATAACTTTGCTCTAACATTTCTCGCAAAGCCGCCAACTCATCATTCACTTCAATTCTTAAAGCCTGAAACACTTGAGCTAAATATTTATTCTTTATTCGCTCAGGCACACAAACCTCAATTACTTCCATTAAATCTTGTGTGGTTAAAATATCTCCCGACTCTCTTCTACCAACAATCTCACTTACCAAACTCCTCGCATTCTTAACCTCACCGTATTCTTTAAAAATTCTAATCAAATCTTGCTCATCGTATTCATTCACAATCTTTGCAGCTGTTAAATCAATTCCTTGATTCATTCTCATATCTAGTGGTCCATCAAAACGAATTGAGAAACCTCTTTCTCCTTCGTTAAACTGATGAGATGAAACTCCCAAGTCAGCCAACACACCATCTACAGGAACAGCCCGATAGAATTTTAAGTAATTTTTCAAATAACGAAAGTTCTGTTTCACCAACTCAAATCGTTCATCCTCCAAACTGTTTGCTTCCGCATCTTTATCCTGATCAAAACCAAACAACTTCCCTTCAGCATCTAATCTTTCTAAAATTTCTTTTGAATGTCCGCCACCTCCAAAAGTGACATCTACAAAAGTTCCTCCCTCACCAATATTTAAACCGTCAACAGACTCTTTTAACAATACCGGATTATGATAACTCATCCTCACCTTCATTTGCTGAACCACCCATCACTTCTTCTGCTAGTTTTGCAAATTCATCTGGTTCATCAGTCAATAATCCATTGTAAGTTTCTTTATCCCAAACCTCAATCCTATTTCCGTAAGCAAACAACACTACTTCCTTTGCAATACTTCCATACTCCAACATTCTTTTTGGAAACAATAATCTTCCCGTTCCATCCAACCCCATTTCGGTTGCTCCACGATAGAAATAGCGAATAAACTCTCTATTCTTTTTTACATATTGATTCAGCTTATTTACTTCCTCACTAATGTATTTCCAGTCGTTTTTTGGATAAAGCACCAAACACTTTTCAAACCCTCGATTCATCACAAATTGCTCTTCAGCTTCAGGACTCAACTGCTTACGAAGACTCGAAGGAAGCATCAATCTCCCTTTTGCGTCAAGCTTACATTCGAATTCACCGATGAAATTTGTCATCACAATCTGTTAGTTATCAAGTGTTTATTTTTTCAAAGGGTAAATATAATTCATTTTTTACCACAATTTACCACTTCTTACCACTTTGTTGATAACTTTTAAACGCTGTTGGCTCCATTTTGTTGCGAAAACAAAAGGAGTTATTGAATACATTGAAGTCTAGAGATTTTAAAAAAGTGGGAGAGAATTATTGAATTTGAATCTAACTTAAATTGGTAGCTTTGCTTAAATTGATGACTAATGATAATTAAAACTGCAGAATTTGTAATTAGCAACACTAAATTGGAGTTGTGCCCAGAACCCAACAAGCCAGAGTATGCTTTTATTGGGAGGTCTAACGTAGGGAAATCATCGTTAATCAATTACATTACCGACAACAAAAAACTAGCTAAAACATCTGGCAGGCCAGGAAAAACACAGTTGATTAATCACTTTATGGTTAACGATGAATGGTACTTGGTAGATTTACCCGGATATGGTTATGCGCAGACATCAAAACTGAACCGCCAAAAGTGGGAAGCTTTTATTGCTGACTACATTATACACCG
>JARGOE010000037.1:20882-23398 GCA_029210015.1 Vicingaceae bacterium | reverse complement strand
TGCTAATTTACTTTTAAAAGTTGATATGGTTTATTCGTACTTTTGAATGAAATGCCAATTACCTCCGACCATATTAATTTATTGAGCAAACTTAGTTTGGTTAGATTGGTAAATGCGGTTAAAATTAAGTGGAGTTTTCATTACAGTAAATGGACTAAAAAACCTAGTGTTAAAGGGTTGCCAATTAGTTTAACTATTGAGCCAACTACAGCTTGTAATTTAGGATGTCCGGAATGCCCAAGTGGGTTAAAACAATTTAGCCGACCAGAAGGAAACATTAAACAAGATTTTTACAAATCAATTATAGATCAAGTATATAAAAAAACTTATTACCTTAACTTTTACTTTCAAGGAGAGCCCTACATTAACCCTGATTTTTTGCAAATGGTGAGCTATGCCAACAGTAAAAAAATGTACACAGCCACATCAACCAATGCGCACTTTTTAAACGATAAAAATTCCAAAGCAACTATTGAAAGTGGTTTGAGTAGGCTAACCATTTCTATTGATGGAACAACTCAAGAAACCTATGAGAGTTATCGTAAAAATGGAAGTTTAGACAAAGTGTTAGAAGGAGCAAAAAATGTGATAAAATGGAAAAAGGAATTAAAATCTAAAACGCCTTACATTATTTTTCAGTTTTTAGTTGTGAAACCTAACCAACATCAAATTGAAGATGCCAAGCAATTGGCAACCGATTTAGGAGTAGATGAAATACGTTTTAAAACTGCACAAGTTTATAATTATGAGCATGGCAATGAGTTAATACCAACCATTGATAAATATAGCCGTTACAAAAAACAAGCTGACGGAACTTATCGCTTGAAAAACAAAATGTTAAATGAATGCTGGCGGATGTGGAGTAGTTGTGTAGTAACTTGGGATGGCAAAATTGTTCCTTGCTGTTTTGACAAAGATGCTATACACCAGTTGGGAGATATACAAGAAACGAACTTAAAAGAAATATGGCAAAACCAAGCCTATAATGGTTTTAGAAAAGCTTTATTAACCAACCGACAAGAAATTGACATTTGCCAAAATTGTACTGAAGGAACTAAGGTTTGGGAGTAATTATTAATAACTCAATAACATCTGATGATTGGGATTGGAATGTGTTTCAGATATTTTAAAATCATACTTCCCAATAATTTTAAATCCCATTTTGCGGTAAAAATTAACTGCTCGATGGTTTTCTATCCATGCATATAACCACATCCCTTTTTGGTTTAATTTTTTAGATAATTCAATATTAAATTGCATTAATGCTAAACCTAACTTTTTGTCATAAAACTCCTTTAAAATATAAATGCGTTCTAGCTTAGCTATGTTTTGTGTTGAGCTATTTGGTGTATTAACACTTGGTGTTATTTTAGAAAACCCAGTTGCTTTGTTGTTGTAATAAATGATATGAAAAATGTTGTCGGGATTGGTTAATTCCAATTTTAAGGCATCCGCACTAAAAACTTTTTTAATGTAAGCTTCTATATCTTCTTTAGAGCAACTATGTCCATGAGATTCTTCAAAAGTTTGTTTGCCAAGTTCTAGCAGTAAATCTAAATCATTAGTTGTTGCTTTTTTAATATGAATCATATTGAGAAAAAAGGAGGCTACTTAAAAATTCCAGAATTAATAAGTTCTTCTAGGTAAGTTCTTTTTCCATTAATAAAAACAATTACAAAAGCATCATCTTGCCCAAGTGAAATGGCTTTCTCTTGTAATTTCTTTCCTTCTCTCAGGGTTAACATGCTACCTAATGTAAATCGGGTTATATTATCATCTAACACTATTTTTTCAATATTCCCTAATGATTTTAAGTGTTTTCCATCATAGTTTTGGGCATTATTATAAGCAGCTACTTGTACTTTAAAAATTAGTCCCGGAGCAGTTTGATCACCATATTTAGCCATTATATCATTCTCACTCATCTTGTCCAAATTAGAGGTGTCTCCACTTAATAAACCGTAAAATTTATTTTTTACTTCAAAACGATATTTACCATTGTCATCGGTAGGCATGCCGTTAATAGATGCCTGCGTATAAGGTAGCCCTTTTATAGAGACAAAACCTTTTATGATATAAGAAGAATCTTCTATTAATTTTTCATCTTCTTCATTCAAATAAATTAAATAATAATCATCATTTGGTAGGTTATTAAAATTGTACCTTCCTTCTGCATCAGTAGTATCAACCTTGTTAATAGATTTATCTTTATTAGTTAAATTAACTTTTAAGTTAGTGATTGGTTTTAGTGGGTTTTCTTTAAGTAAAGCCCAACCATTTATACTTACATCAGCATCATTAAAGTTGATATTTTTTTCAATCTCTGTATATTTTGAATGTTTAGTTGCATCAATGGAAATTACTTGGGCAGGAAATCCTTCAACTTGATATGTAATTACGTAATAATCGTTTAAATCAACATAAAATTGATACTTACCATCTATAACATCAGAATGGTAAGTCCCCAAATCGTTACCAGATTCTGTCCTTACGGTAATATCTGCTTTAGCAAATTT
>JARGOE010000037.1:18749-20782 GCA_029210015.1 Vicingaceae bacterium | reverse complement strand
AATTTTCCATTTGGTGAAATTGCAGCATGCCCTTCCCAAAACTCACTGTTTATTGCAAGAGATTTTGGTTCAGACCATACACCATTTTGCTTAGTAGTTTCAAAAATATCACCAGAATATTTTTGATTATCCTTGTATACAAATAGTTTTTGTCCGTCAGGAGATAAAGAGATACTGGCTTCATGCAAATTAGAGTTAATGGTATCACCTAAAGATTTTGGCTCAGACCACTCACCATTTTTTTTATGAGAAACATAAATGTCTTCATAAAAACTTCCATTTTCTTCTCTTCTATTGTATTCATCTTGTCTGTTACCAACGCTTTTTATTCCCTTGTATGTGAAAATTAAAGTTGTTTCATCAGCATTAATAGTAGGGCTGTACTCTTCATTAATGGTGTTAATAGGGGCACCTAAATTTATGATTTCTACATTTAATGAATCTTTCATTATTTTTTTAGCATTTTCACATTGCTTTATAAGGTGCGGAATATCTTTTTTTAATCTTGCAGAGGTCCTTTTGTCTGTAGAAGCTTTTTCAAAAATTTCAATAGCTTTATCAAAGTTTGCATTTAATGCGTAAGCTTTTCCTAAATAATATAATACATCTTGAGTTTTTGGTTTTTTACCGTAAACACTTTCAATAAATTTAATAGCTTTTTCAGGAGAGTGTGATAAGTGTAAATGGCAAATACCAACTTTTAATTCATACTCAGTCACTTTAGGGTTTTCGGCCATTAAAATTTCATATAATGGCAATGCGTCATAATAATTTCCAACATTATAAAAAGTTTCGGCATCTAAGTAGTTGTATTCTTTACCTCTAGGAGTATATTGACCATTTACATTTGATGTTAAACCGAACATCACCAATAAAATAAATACAATATAGAAGAATCCTTTTTTCATAATTTTTAATAAAGCTAAACAATTAGACGTAAAAAGGAAGGAATAAGGTGCAATACTAATTTCTCTTAACTAATTGAAAAAATAAATTAAGCTTATAATTACTAAATTTGTGCACTTAAAAAATTACAAAATGAGCTTTATAGAAGAATTACGTTGGAGAGGTATGATACATGATATGATGCCTGGAACGGAAGAACAATTTGCTAAAGAAATTACTTCGGCATATATTGGATTTGACCCAACAGGAGATTCATTGCATATAGGAAGTTTGGTGCAAATTATGATTTTAGTTCACCTACAAAAAGCAGGTCACAAGCCTTATGCGTTAGTTGGTGGAGCTACTGGGATGGTTGGTGATCCTTCAGGAAAATCGGCAGAACGCAATTTATTAGATGAAGCAACTTTAAACCATAATGTAGCTTGTATCAAAAAACAATTAGAGCAATTTTTAGATTTTGATTGTGGTGAAAACGCTGCAGAAATGGTAAATAATTACGATTGGTTTAAGGATTTTAATGTTTTAGATTTTATTCGAGATATTGGGAAACATATTCCAGTAAATTACATGATGGCTAAAGACTCTGTGAAATCTCGTTTAGAAACAGGCATGTCTTTTACTGAGTTTACTTACCAGTTAATCCAGGGGTATGATTTCTATTGGTTAAACACTAACAAAAATTGTAAAGTTCAATTAGGTGGTTCCGATCAGTGGGGAAATATTGTTACAGGAACAGAGTTAATTAGAAGAAAAGGTGGAGGAGAAGCATTTGCTTGTACTACACCTTTAATTAAAAAAGCTGATGGTACTAAATTTGGTAAAACTGAAGGCGGAAATGTTTGGTTAGATAAAGACAAAACATCACCATATAAATTTTACCAATATTGGATTAATGCCTCTGATGAAGATGCGAGTAAATACATTAGAATTTTTACTTTAAAAACGAAAGAAGAAATTGAAACATTAGAAGCTGAACATAAAGCAGCACCACATTTAAGAGTGCTGCAAAAAGCGTTGGCTGAAGATATTACTGTTAGAGTTCACTCTCAAGAAGATTTAGACGCAGCAATAAATGCATCAGAAGTTTTATTTAAAAAAGGAGCAGAAGCTGTTGAAGCTTTAAAAGG
>JARGOE010000037.1:15275-18649 GCA_029210015.1 Vicingaceae bacterium | reverse complement strand
AATATTAGTATTGGGGAGGTATTTTTTAACTATCAAAAAGCCTTATTAACTTCTTTTGAATCTTTAGAAGATGAAAATTTTGAATACACTCCTTTAAAGCATAATACTATAACTCCTTACAAACAACATTTAAAGTATGAGAGTAGTAAATTTAATGGTAAACGTTATAATGCGGTCAATTTAAAAAGCTTTAAAACTGAAGATTTTACTAAGTTGCTAGAAATGCATGGGGCTGACTTTGTAGTTTTTATTACTTGGTATGAAATTAAAAAAGAGGTTCATACTAAAATGCAAGAAGATAGAAAAAGAGTGCCATATGCTGGTCATTACTTTGATTATGATGTGTTTAACCTATTTAAACAGCATGTGGTTGGAGAGGGAAGAGTTAAAGCAATAGCGCCTAAACCAAACGATGAACAAGCAAGTTACTCATTATTAAGAACTATAGAACTTGCTGCTGCATATCATAATTTTGCAAATCATATTATTACTCAAATAAGTAAACCTATTGAGTAATATTATCTTTTCCAGAATTGCTTAGCTCTTCTTGTCTCTAAGTTTCTTTTGGTAATGAACTGATAATGTCTTATTTTCGAAAGTTATAAAAATTAAGTTATGAAGGTTATAGGAGACGTTTTATTAAAAAAACTAACGTTATTAAGTATGATTGTTGCTTTAGTTTTTTCTTCCAATTTAAATGCTCAAAGATTAAGAGGGAGTGAATTTAGCTATCAATGTGTTGGTCCAAATACTTATTCAATAACATATTATTATTACTATAACTGTAATAATGTAGGAATGCCTTCAACAATTGATATTGATTGGACTGGAAGTTGTGGTTCTGGCTCACAAACATTAACACAACAGCAAGTTGTTGATGTTACACCAATATGTCCAACACAACAATCATCATGTAATGGTGGTACGGGAACTTATGGGGTTGAAAGAGTTTCTTATACTGGGGTAATTACTTTTCCTCCTGGATGTAGTAATATTGATTTGAGTAATACTTATTCCAATAGGACTGCAGGGTCAAATAATGTTGCAGGTGGAGCACAACTCTTATATGTAGAAAATACGTTAGACAACTCTGTTGTGCCTTGTAATAGTTCTCCTCAATTCTTGGATCAACCAATTATGTATACACTTACAAATGGGCCAAATTCTTTTTCTAATGAAGCATTTGATCCTGATGGGGATAGCTTAGTATACTATATTGTTCCAGCATTAAAGGCGCCTAGCATTAGTGTTACTTATAATGGGGGCTATACAGCGGCATTACCATTTGGTATAGGTATACCCTACTCGATTAATTCTACTAATGGGACAATTACTTATACTGGTGCTCCTGTTGCTGGGACAACTGTTTTAGCGATTCTTGTTGAAGAATACAGAAATGGTGTCTTAATAGGTTCAGTCACTAGAGATTGGGTAATGGAACATTTTACTTCTGCTAATGCAAATAAGCCAGTATTATCAGGATTTAATGGAGGGCCAAATATTACAGATACCGTTTGTCCACCAAGTTTTTGTGTAGATATTTTTATTTCAGATGCTGATGTAGGGGATGTAATAGGCCCTGTTATTATTTATGATTCTAGTGCTAATTTTAATTTTTCAACTTCAGGTACTAACCCTGTTACTGCTACTGTTTGTTGGAACAGTTCAAAACCTATGATTGGTGGGACTTATTATTTTAGCCTTGAGGCTTCCGATGGGGCTTGTCCTATTCCACTATTAACAACTAAGCAATTTAGTTTAACAATTAGACCTGGGGGGCTTTTTACTGATACTCATGTTCAATGTGATTCTTTAGCATGGATAGATGGAAACACATATGATTCTACGAATACAACAGCAACACATATTATTCCTAATGGTAGTGCAAGTGGATGTGATAGTATTATTACGCTAGACCTTACTATAAATAATACGGCTTTAACAACAGATACTTATACTGAGTGTGACTCATTACCATGGATAGATGGGAATACTTATTTTGCTAGTAATAACACAGCTACACATGTTATTCCTAATGGAGCAGCAAGTGGGTGTGATAGTGTTATAACTTTAGATTTAACCATAAATGGAGTAACTGTACAAGGTGTTGATACTATAAATGAATGTAGCAATTCATTATTATGGATTGATGGAAACACTTATTTATCTAATAATAACACAGCAACTCATACTGTAGGTTCTGTTAGTGGTTGCGATAGTATTGTAACACTAAATTTAACTTTTATAAATGTTGATACATCTATTTCAAAGAGTAATAATAACCTTACTGCGAATGCAGCTGTGGCTACTTTTCAGTGGCTCGATTGTGATAGTAATTTAGCAGTAATTAGTGGAGAAAATAATCAATTGTTTGTTCCAACTAAAAATGGAAATTATGCTGTTCAAGTAACTCAAAGCGGATGTACAGATACAAGTTCATGTATAAATGTTACAGGCGTTGGTATAAGAGAGTTAGAATCAATTCAGCATACAGTTTACCCTAACCCAACAAATAATATTATTAATATTCAGTTTAAGAAATTTGATGAGACAACCTCTTATGAAATAACTTCTATTTCTGGTCAAAGAGTATTAGGTGGGAGAATAACAAATGTTATTACTCAGCTAGACTTGACAGATGAATCTAAAGGAATTTATTTATTGAAAGTTGTAAATAATGAAACAATTACTACTCATAAAATTATTAAGCAGTAGTTTTTTTTGGTTTTACCTTAACTAGCTTAAAAACTATTAACATACCAATAATTGTCAGGACTACATCTGTAATGGTAAACCAAAATGGATGAGGGATTAAGAATAGATTGTATGTTGTAGCAGCAAAAAAGACTACAGCAATTATATAAGCCGGCAAATTCTTTTTGGATAACTTAAGTGTTGTAAATATTGCAACAATACCACCTAAAAAATGGGCTAATAATACAAGTAACATCCCTCCTAAAGGTATTTGGCTGGTATATTCCTGTAAATTTTCTAATGTTGGGGTAAAAGGGAGTGGGTATAGAATATGACTTAAAGCCTCAATTCCCATAACTACTAACATACCTACTACTAAACCTAAAATTGCTGCTACTACTGGATGTCTCATATTAAAATTCTTTTTTAGCAATTGTTTTGTGTTCATTACTTATGCCAACTACCGCGGCACTTCCATACCAAGGAATTAATTCCATTTCTAAACTGCCAGCTAGTATCGCAGGGTCGGTATTTGTTAATGCTTCAGCTTCCTCAACTGTTTCTACATTAAAAATATAAATTCCTCTTAAATCTCCATCACCTCCAAAAGGGCCAGCCAGAACTAATTTACCTTCATCTGCTAACCTACCAATATTATCCATGTGGGCTTTCTGTAAATC
>JARGOE010000037.1:0-15175 GCA_029210015.1 Vicingaceae bacterium | reverse complement strand
ATTTACCTTCATCTGCTAACCTACCAATATTATCCATGTGGGCTTTCTGTAAATCATAAGCCTCAGCAGAATCTCTATCTCTATTTGGGCCTCGTTTTAAAAAAGCCATTACATACATTTTCATTCCATATTCGTCTGCTCCATATTCATATGCTTTTACAGAATCAAAAACAGGTTCAGTACTTTCGGTTTCCACTGCTACAGCCTCAGTTGTTTCTTCACTTGGTTTTTCACAATCGCTACAACAAGAGTGCAGTGTAAAAGTTGAAATACATAGTAAGATAAATACTTTATTCATGAATTTGTTTTTAGACGATAAATATAACCATTTATAAAACTAGCTGATTTGGAGTAACTATATTTGCATACTAAAATTATTAAATGATTACGTTTATTCGTTTTTTCTTAATGGCCATTTGGTCGGCAGTATTAATGGTGGTTAGTCCATTATTAATTCCTTTTTTCTTTAGCCGTAAAGTACCTTTATTTGTTGGTCGCTATGTTTTTTCTCCGGTTTTATTACCAATGGTTGGGATAGATTTAACAACTCATGGCGCTGAAAATGTACCGCAAGACAGGCCAGTTATTTTTGTGTCTAACCACTGTTCCCATTTTGACATTGCGTGTCTGTTTAGAGCTTTACCACGTTACATTTACTTTGTAGCTAAAAAAGAATTGTTGTGGACTCCCTTTTTGGGGTTTCATTTGTGGGCAGCTGGGCACATTTTAATTGATAGGAAAAACCGAGTGAAAGCTGTGAAAAGCTTACGAAAAGCAGCTTTAAAAATTAAAGGCGGAAAATGTGTAACGCTTTATCCAGAAGGTACAAGAAGTACTGATGGAGAAGTAGGGCCGTTTAAAAAAGGTGCTTTTCACTTGGCAATAGATGCAGGGGTTGATGTGGTACCTGTTCATATTGATGGTACGTTTAAAATTTGGCCTAAAGGCAGATTTACCATTAAACCAGGTAAAGTAACGGTTAACATAGGCAAACCAATTATTACCGCTAATTATACTAAACAAACTAGTAAAGAATTTGCCGAAAAAACTAGAGAAGAAGTATTGAAGTTGAAAGGTTAATTATAAAGGAATATTACCGTGCTTTTTCTTAGGTAAAGTATCCACTTTGTTTTCTAACATTTTAAATGCAGTAATTAACTTCTCACGTGTTTGTTCAGGTTTAATTACTTCATCAACATAACCTCTTGCCGCAGCATTGTATGGGTTTGCAAACATTTTAGCATACTCAGCTTCTTTTTCTTTCCACTTTTCTTCTGGGTTTGCAGCTTCTTTAATCTCATTTTTAAAGATAATTTCAGCAGCACCTTTAGCTCCCATTACAGCAATTTCAGCGCTTGGCCAAGCAAAGTTCATATCTGCACCTATGTGTTTAGAGTTCATTACATCATAAGCTCCACCATAAGCTTTACGCGTAATAACTGTTATTCTTGGGACTGTTGCTTCGCAAAAAGCATATAATAATTTTGCACCATTAGTAATAATTGCATTCCACTCTTGGTCAGTACCAGGTAAGAATCCAGGTACATCTTCAAAAACCAATAAAGGGATATTAAAAGAATCACAAAAACGAACAAAACGAGCTCCTTTTTGAGATGATTTAATGTCTAAAACACCAGCTAAAAAAGCAGGTTGATTTGCAACAATTCCTATTGATTTACCAGCTAAACGGGCAAAACCAACGACAATGTTTTCTGCAAAATCTTTATGTATTTCGTAAAAACTACCTTCATCAATAGTTGCTTCAATTATTTCTTTAATGTCGTATGGTTGGTTTGGGTTTTCAGGGATTATTGTGTTTAAGCTTTCTCGCTTTTCATTTCCTGCCTCATAAGGAATTGCTGGGGCATCTTCTTCACAGTTTTGAGGCATGTAAGAAAGCATATCTTTAATTCCATTAATGCATTCTATCTCATTTGCATAAGTTAAATGTGTAACTCCCGATTTTGTTGAATGAGCTGAAGCTCCACCTAAATCTTCAGAACTAACTTCTTCATGCGTAACCGTTTTAACTACGTTAGGTCCAGTAACAAACATGTAAGATGTGTTTTCTACCATCATTATAAAGTCAGTAAGTGCAGGAGAATAAACAGCACCACCAGCACATGGCCCCATAATAGCACTAAGTTGAGGGACAACTCCGCTTGCTAATGTATTTTTATAAAAAATATCTGCATAACCACCTAAACTTACAACTCCTTCTTGAATACGAGCTCCACCAGAATCGTTTAATCCGATTACAGGAGCACCATTTTTCATCGCCATATCCATTATTTTGCAAATTTTACTAGCATGGGCTTCAGCTAAAGAGCCACCCATAACAGTAAAATCTTGAGCAAAAACATAAGTTGTTCTTCCGTTTACAGTGCCATAGCCAGTAACAACACCATCTCCTAAAAATTTGGTTTTTTCTAACCCAAAGTTTGTAGAACGGTGCGTAACCAACATTCCAATTTCTTGAAAAGAGCCCTCGTCCATTAAAAAATGGATTCTCTCCCTTGCTGTTAATTTCCCTTTTTTATGCTGACTTTCAATTCTTTTTTCTCCACCACCAAGCTTTGCTTCGGAAATTTTGTTATCTAATACTTCAAATTTATCTTTCATGGAATTGCATTGTAAATGGACAGTAAAAATATAAAAAAATACGCCTTATTTAATGATTTGAAAGTGTAAATTCGCAAAGCGCTATGTTTCGGATAATTAACATAACATTATTGCTTCTAGGATTACTCTCTAGCATTTGTCTTAAGGCTCAAAATGAGTTAGGGAAGCCTTATATTAAAAATTTCAACTCAGATAAGTATAAAATATCAAATACTGTTTGGGATATAACACAGGATAACAAAGGACTAATGTACTTTGGAACCTCTGCAGGTATTCAACAATTTGATGGCTCTAGTTTTAGACTTATAAAGATTGATAATGAAACCACTGTTAGATCTTTAGATGTTGATGAAAATGGGAAAGTATTTGTTGGGGGGAAAGGGGAGTTTGGTTACTTAAGGCAAGATAGTTTAGGTCTTACAAAATATGTTTCTTTAAGTCAAAACTTAGCAGAAAAACACAAGGACTTTGCAGATGTTTGGAATACTTATGTTACTAAAGATGGAGTTTTCTTTTTGTCTTTTAAGAAAATCTTCCGATATCACAATAATCAAATTAAGGTTTACGAGCATGATGTTTATGCTCACTTAGGATTTTACGTAAATGAGAATATGTATGTCATTCTTAAAGAACATGGCCTTAGTGTTTTTAAGAATGATGATTTTATTCCTGTTCCTGGTGGAGAGTATTACAAAGGTAAATCGACATTTGCTATTTTCCCTTATAATGAGGATAATATTATTATAGCTACTAGAGCTAATGGTTTAGAAAGGTTTAATATAGAAACAGGTGATGTTTTTTCTTTTGCTGATCAAGTTAACCCTAAAATAATTGATGCTAGGATGTACCATGGAGCAATATCTGAAAAGGGTGATTATATGATTGGGACACTTAATAACGGTGTTTATGTTATTGATACAGAAGGTAACCTTGTTATGAATATTAATCAAGACAATGGTTTACACAGTAATAATATTAAGTATTTATTTAAAGATTATCATGGGGGAATATGGGTTGGAAGTGCTATGGGAATTTCTTATGTTGATTTAAATTTACCAGTTACTTATTTTGATTCCGAAAATGGAATTAATGGTTATTGTCGGGATGTAGTCAGACATAATGGGATTTTGTATTTAGCTACTGGGAATGGAGTTTTCTATTTGGATAAATACGAGGATGATCCGGGGAAGAAATTTAAAAGATTAGAAGGGTTCGATGGTCAATTTTGGAATTTTTGTGTGTCTGAAAATAATAAATTACTAGTTGGAGGTGATGGTTTATTTAAGATAGAAGATAAAAAATTATCTTATATAAGAAGGTTTGGTAAGATAGCGTGCTTTGCTATCTTAAATTCTAAAAAAAATCCTAATATTTTTTATTTGGCTTTAAAAAATGGTTTAGCTATTGCTAAGTATAATGAAGATATGGATCAAATTAAGGTGATACACAAGTTTGAAAACTTTTCAGATGAATGTCATCATCTTGCGGAAGATAAAAATGGAGATTTGTGGGTTCAAACAGCCTATAATTATGTTTTAAAAGTTAATGCTAATTCCTTCAATGAAAATGAAGGGTTCCCGCTTTCATATAAAAAATATGAAACCTCTGAAAAAATTGCAGGAGAACAGATTATTAGTATTGATGATCAAATATTTTTTCCTTCCAGCCAAGGACTTTTAACCTTTAATAATGAAATAGATACATTTGAGTTAACTGAATTACCATTTAATATTCCTTTAGATTATAAAGTCAATAGATTAATCAAAGATAATGATGATAACATTTGGCTTCACTATCATTCTTCTGGTAAATCAGGAGAAGCTTTAGCTATTAGAAATAATGAAGAAAGTTATAGTGTTAGTTTTGATCCTTTTTTAAGATTTAGAGAAAAAATCTCTCATTTGCAGTCCCCTTTTATTGATTCATCAAATATTGCTTGGTTTATTGGGGGAGAAGGGGTGATAAGGTATGATTATAGTAAAGATTTGTTGGAACGAAAAGATTATAATGTAAATATCAGACAAGTTTCATTAAATACAGATTCTATTATAAATTATGGGGATAATCTTTTATCTACCGATTTTGTTTTTAGTTTCAATAATAACGCAACTTCATTTACTTTTTCTGCTGCTACTTATAATAATGATGACGAAGTTTATTATCAATATTTTTTAGAGGGGGGGCAAGATGAAGAATGGTCAGAATGGACCAAACAAAATAGTAAAGAATATAATTTCTTACATGAAGGGGAATATATTTTTAAGGTAAGAGCTAAAAATGTTTATAATCAAATTAGTGATGAAGATGAGTTTACTTTTGTTATACTACCTCCATGGTACAGAGAAAATTGGGCATATGTAGTATATGGATTACTTTTTTTAATACTGATTTTTTTAATTATAAAAATTGCTACATATCGTTTGCAAAAATCTAAAAGACAATTAGAATTGATAGTTGAAGAAAGGACTAAAGATATTGTTAAGGAGAAAGAGAAAGTTGAAGAGCAGAAGTTGTTGATTGAGGAAGTTCATTCAGAATTGAGCGAAAGGAATAAGGATGTAATGGATAGTATTAAATATGCTAAGAGAATCCAATCATCGATTTTACCTCCTTTAGATAAGTTAAAAAGTGAGTTTAAAGAGTCATTTGTTTTATACAAACCAAGAGATATTGTGAGTGGTGATTTTTATTGGTATGAAAAAGTTGGAGACTACTTAATTATGGCTTGTGCTGATTGTACTGGGCATGGAGTTCCTGGAGCTTTTATGAGTATGATTGGAGCAACACTACTAAACAAAATAGTTGAACAAGATAATATTGACCACTGCAAGGACGCTTTAAATGAATTGGATAAAGAAATTGTTAAAACATTACAACAAACCTCAATCTCTGACAATAATACTTCAATGGATGGTATGGATATATCTCTTATAGCTGTTAATCAAAAACTGATGGAGTGTCATTATTCAGGAGCTTATCGACCATTATATATTATTAGGGATAATGAAATAATTATTTATAAAGCCAACAGACAATCAATAGGGGGAGGATTAAATAAACATGAATCTTTTACTGGAGCTAGTTTCAAATTAAAATCTGGAGACTTGCTATACATGTTTACTGATGGGGTTGTAGATCAGTTTGGTGGGGAGAAAAATAAAAAATATAAAACAGAACGCTTAAAAAAATTACTTTTAAAAATTTGTAACCAAAACTTAGAAAATCAATCTAAGATAATAGATGAAGAATTTGAAACTTGGAAGGGAGATAACGAACAAATAGATGATGTTTTAATAACGGGTATAAAAATCCCTTAACAATGGAAGAAAATAACATTAATAATCAAGAGGAGGAACAAGTTAAAGAAGAACTAAAGTTTAGTTTCTCAGCATTTTTAAAATCGTTACTAACGTATTTTAAAACATTAGTCAATATAAGAGATGAGGTTGACTTTCAAGGTTCTGTTGATGCTATTAGGAAAGATATTGATTTTAAAGGAGTTAATGTCTGGATTCTTGGCGCCTCTATTGTTATTGCTTCTATTGGGTTAAATGTAAATTCCACAGCTGTTATTATAGGAGCCATGTTAATCTCACCATTAATGGGGCCAATTGTAGGTGTTGGGTTATCTGTTGGGATTAATGATTTTAAAATGTTGATTCGTTCTTTAAAGAGTTTAGGAACAGCTGTAGTAATAAGTGTAATAATATCTGCTCTCTATTTCTTAATTACTCCATTTGGGGAGGTTCAATCTGAGCTGATTGCTCGTACAAGACCTACCTTACTGGATGTAATGGTTGCAGTTTTTGGTGGTATTGCTTTAATAGTTGCTAAAACTCAGAGAGGAACAGTAGCAAGTGTGATTTTTGGTGTTGCTATTGCTACTGCATTAATGCCGCCATTGTGTACAGCTGGATATGGTCTAGCGAATGGTAATTGGAGTTTCTTTTTTGGAGCTTTTTATTTATTCTTAATCAATTCAGTATTTATAGCACTTTCTACATGGATAATTGTAAAGTATTTAAAATTTCCTTTAGCGACATATATTAACCCAGAACGACAAAAACGAGTTAAGAGATATATTTTAGTGATTTCACTTTTAATTATTGTACCTAGTGGGTTTACATTTTGGAATACAATCCAGGAAAGTATTTTTGAAAATAATGCTGAAAGATTTGTGGTTGAAAATTTTGAGTTTGAAGGAACTTGGATAAACAAAAAAGATATAACCTATTCTGATAAAGAAGAGCCTTCTAAAATTGAGGTTTATTTAATGGGAGATATTATTTCTAAAAAGGAAGAAGAAAAAATAGCTAAAAAGTTATCAGACTATGAGTTAGATAATGTAGAATTAAAAGTTCATCAATTTAAAGATAAGTCGGATGAGATTGCTGGCAAACTTACTGCAGAAGTTAAGTCAGGGATATTGGAAGAGCTATATGAGAAAAAAGAAAAATTATTGAATGATAAGGATGCTACAATTGAGTTCTTAGAAGACGCACTTTTAAAATTTAAAAGTGATACGATTCCTTACAATGCTGTTGCAAATGAAATGATAGTTCAGTATCCAAATGTGAGTAATATGGCATTTGCAAAAGCTGTATCAACTAATTTTGGTGGGAAGCAAGATACGATTCCAACATTTTATATTCATTGGAAAGCTTCAGTTGAGTTAGACGCAATTGAACAAGAAAAAATAGCTATTGAAAAATGGCTAAAAGTTCGCTTAAACGATAAAAATGTAAAAGTTGTAAACTATTAAAAAACAGTTGTTTAATTGCAGTTTTAATTTAACTTAAAAATAATTTCGAAAAAATAATTCACTTTAAAATTTATCCCTACTTTCGCGCGCTGAAAATCAAACGCAAAAAAAATAAAAAGTAGGTTATGTTAAAGTTTAATTTCACAGAAATCATGTCAGCATCAATGATTTTGTTTGCTGTAATCGATATTATCGGATCAGTTCCAATTATAATTGATTTAAGACAGAAGGCAGGTAAAATTCAATCAGAAAAAGCGAGTATTGTGGCATTAGTTATAATGGTGGTTTTTCTGTTTGTAGGAGAATCGATCCTTAATTTAATAGGGATTGATGTTAGTTCATTTGCAATAGCAGGTTCTTTTATTTTGTTTTTTCTAGCATTAGAAATGATATTAGGGATAACATTTTATAAAGATGATCAGCCAGCTACTGCATCAATAGTTCCGTTAGCTTTCCCATTAATTGCAGGTGCAGGAACAATGACGGCTTTACTTTCATTAAGAGCTGAATATGCAGTTCAAAACATTATCGTAGCTATTGTTATTAATATGGGGTTAGTCTATATTGTTTTAAAACTTTCAACCAAAATAGAAAAATGGTTAGGTAAGGGAGGGATTGCTGTTTTACGTAAAGTTTTTGGTGTAATTTTATTGGCAATAGCAATTAAGTTATTTAGAACAAACGTTGGAGTTTAATTAATGGCAAAAATCACAATTTATACTGATGGCGCTGCAAAAGGCAATCCTGGTAATGGTGGGTATGGAGTTGTAATGATGAGTGGGAAACATAAAAAAGAGCTTTCAGAAGGATTTAGAAATACAACTAATAACCGTATGGAGTTGCTAAGTGTTATTGTTGCTTTAGAGACTATTAAATCTGAAAAGGCTCAAGTAGAAATATTTTCAGATTCAAAATATGTGGTTGATTCTGTTGAAAAAGGTTGGGTTTTTGGTTGGCAAAAAAAAGGTTTTAAAGGCAAAAAAAACATTGATTTATGGCAACGATTTTTAAAAATTTACCCGAAACATTCTGTTAAGTTTCATTGGGTAAAAGGTCATGCTGGGAATTTATTTAATGAGCGTTGTGATGAGTTAGCAGTAAATGCTGCGGAGAGTTCTAACTTACTTGTAGATGAGGGTTACGAGAATATAACTAATGAAGGATTGTTTTAAAAACCCTTTTGTTATTTTTGATTTTTAAATGAGATAAATGGCAGAATATCCCAATATTATAAAATCTAAATTACCTAAAGTAGGAACAACTATTTTTACGGTAATGAGTCAATTAGCAAATGAGCAAAATGCTATTAATTTGTCTCAAGGATTTCCAGATTTTGATAGTTCTACAGAGTTATCCAATTTGGTAACCGAAGCTATGAATAAAGGGGTGAATCAATATGCACCAATGGCTGGTTTAATTTCTTTAAGAGAACAAATAGCTATAAAAACGGAAAAACTTTATGGAGTAAATTATCATCCTGAATCTGAAATAACAATAACTGCTGGTGCAACACAAGCAATTTATACAGCTATTGCTGCAATGGTACATGAGGGTGATGAAGTAATTATTTTTACTCCTGCTTATGATTGTTACGAACCTGCAATAGAATTAAATGGAGGGAAACCTGTATTTGTTCAGATGAATGCTCCAGATTATTCTATAAATTGGGAACAGGTGAAAAAGCTGATAAATCAGCGCACAAAAATGATTATTATTAATACACCTCATAACCCAACGGGGACTGTATTGAGCAATGAAGATATGCAAGCCCTTGAAAAAATAGTTTCTGATACGGATATTGTTGTAATTAGCGATGAGGTTTACGAGCATATTATTTTTGATGGAGAGCATCATCAAAGTGCAGCTCGTTTCCCAGGTCTTGCAGAGCGAGCATTTATTATTTCTTCATTTGGTAAAACCTTTCACAATACTGGTTGGAAGTTAGGTTATTGTATTGCACCTAAAAATTTAATGGTAGAGTTTAGAAAAGCTCATCAATTTGTAGTCTTTTGTGTAAATCACCCGATGCAATATGCATTGGCAGAATACATTAAAAAAGAGTCTAATTATTTAGAATTAAGTTCATTTTATCAACAAAAAAGGGACTATTTTAACTCTTTGATAAAAGATTCCCGTTTTGAAATCTTACCATCAAAAGGAACATATTTTGAATTGTTAAGTTATAAAAATATTACTAATATGGCGGATACAGAATACGCTATAGAGTTAACTAAAAAGCATAAAGTAGCTTCAATTCCTGTATCTGTTTTCTATCATCAAAAATTAGATGAAAAAGTGTTGCGTTTTTGTGTAGCTAAAAAAGAAGAAACTTTATTAAAGGCTGCAGAGATTTTAAGCAAGGTTTAAGCATAGTTCTGTTAATATCTTTATCTGCATTTTTCATTCAAAAGTTTTACTTTCGACATCTGAGAATGAAAAAGTTAGTGCCTTATATATTGTTAAGCATTTTATGTTTTGAGTTGTATAGCATAAAGGCATCTGAAATAATTAAAGGAGATTCAACTCAAAATTCTTATTATTTTGTTTCTAATAGAAATAATGACGCTGGTAAATATACAATGTATAAGGCCCGAACAAATGAGAGTGGAATATCTTCATGCTTAATCAAGGGTAACTTTGAAGTCGATGGTTTTTCTCACATGAGAAAAGCAGAAATAGCTGTTCATAATATTTCTAATGATGAATTAGTAGGGATATATAATACTAATCCAAAAACAGGAAATTATTTAATCATACTAGTCCCTAATGTTAAATATGAATTTGTAATAAATGCATATGGATATGCACCAATTAAAAAGGTAGTAGAAATACCTAATTATGCTAGTACAAATGTGTCAGGAGAAATATCTTCTCAAAAAATGACATTAAAAATGTCTCCAAAATCTGTTGACTTAACTATTAATACTTGGATAGTTGAGGAAAAAGAACCAACACTTTTTCTCTTAACTGTTTACAATGAAAATCAAGAAGAGACTCATAAAGTGGAATTATACCAAGCTACTGATGAAGATTTTGATGAATTAATTGAGAGGGATAGAAGAAAATTGAAAGAAACCGATTTTGGTGATATTGATGAGCTTTTAAAGGCTCAAGCTGAAGCTGAGAGTAAAAAACCAGAGTTGGCAGAAAAAGCTTTTAAAAATGAAGATTTTAAATCTGCAATAAGCTTATATTCTCAACTGTTAAAATTAAATCCAGAGGACCCTATTTATAATTATCGAAAAGGAATATCTCTTTATCAAACTGAACAAAATAAATTAAAAGCATTACCATTTTTAACTAAAGCTGCTGTTTCAGATGATGTGCCTTATGATGTTCATTATTACCAGGCTAAATCTTATCATTTATGGTCTAATTTTGATAAAGCTCAAAAAGCATATTTAAAGTTTAAACAAAAAGCTGACCCTAAAGAAGTAATAGATTTAGGGATTATAAGATTAACTGAAAATTGTATTAATGGTAAAAAATTAATGGGAGAGCAGTTAAATATGGAGACAGTTAATAAAACTCCTATTTTGATTGATAAGCTTCCAAAAGGTTATCCTACTGAGTTGGTGAGTGAGAAGTTGATGAAAAAATCCAAATTTTTTATTTCTCCATTAGATGAAAAAAAGAAGGTCAACTTATTAATGTTGAAAACCGAGCAAAATGAAATGATACAACCTAGCTATGGCTTAAGTGATAATGGTAATCTTGATTTATATGTTAATAAATTAATAGGGACTGATAAATGGGGAGTTCCTAATTCTTTAGGAGAGAATGTGAATACTAAATATGATGAAAACTATGCATATGTTACTTTAGATGGGAGAACAATGTATTTTAGTTCGAAAGGACATAATAGTATTGGAGGTTATGATATTTTTGTTTCAACTAGAGGTTCTGCATCTGAACCATGGGGAGCTCCAAAAAATATCGGATATCCAATTAATTCTCCCTACGATGACATTTTGTTTATGCCTGATTTAACAGGGGAGGTTGCCTATTTTTCATCAAATCGAAGAAGTCCTACAGAAGGGTACAATTTTTATAAAATTAAAATGCCTAAACCACCTCTTCCATTAACAATTATTAAAGGTCATTTTATGACGAATGATTCTATCCCAAACTTTATGGCATCTATAGCGGTATACAACACAAATAACCAGGAAATTGTAGGGATATACAATAGTAATATGAATAATGGAAATTTTTTAATGGCATTAATGCCTGGTATAAAGTATGAGTTTATTTTAGAGTGTGATGGTTTTAAAGAGCATACTGCTTTTATTACTGTTCCAATGCAAACTGAAATGTTTGCATTACGTCAAAATATTAGATTGAAAAAAGAAAAGGCTTTTGAAATATTAAGTGTTGATAATTTTTTCACTAAAGAAGAGGCAGATAATGCACCTGAATATAAATTAACAATTGCTGATTTTCAAAATCAAGAGCCAAAAGAGAAGATAATACAAAGTAAACCATCTGTTTTTGAAAAATTTAAAAAACCCACACCAGAACAATTGCAAATTTTAGAAAGAGGAGAGCAATTTTTTCTAAATAAACAATACATTAAGGCATCTGAACAGTTTTTAAAAATTGCTCCTTTGTTGGAGTTAAATAGCAAGCAAAGTTTTTATTATGGAAAAGCGCTATATAATATTTCTCGTGATTATGAGGAGATTCTAAAACACCTTGAAAAAGCTGCTTTGGATAAAAACACGCCTTATGAGGTTTTCTATATGTTGGGTAAAACAAATCATTATGCCTACCGGTTTGAACGTGCAGTCAAAGCCTATGAGAGATATAAACACTATGCAACTGAAAAAGAAGTTGAACTTAAAAATATTAATGAAGAAATTGAACTTAGTAGATATGGTAAAACGTTAGTAAACAACCCAAAACCAATTGAAGTACTTTCAAAAAAAGAATTCAAACAAGAAAATTTAAATACAATATATAATTCTCTTGATTTACAATCGAAATTTTTAGCAGCACCAGATGATATGGTTTCTGTAAAAGATAGAAAGGAAAATTTTAAACCAATTATGTTTTTAAATAGCACTAAAACGCTTATCTATTATTCAAGTTATGGAGAAGATGGTGCAAATGGGAAAGATATCTATTTAATGAGGAAGTTACCTAATAATACATGGACAACAGCTATAAATGTTGGTGATAATATTAATACTGATGGAGATGAAGATTATCCCTATGTTACCCTAGACGGACGAACTTTATATTTCTGCTCTAACAAGCATGGAAGTATGGGAGGCTATGATATATTCAAGGCGACTTGGAATGATAAAAAGGATAAATGGAATAAGCCTGTAAATATGGGCGCTCCAATTAATTCACCTTTTGATGATTTGTATTTTGTAGAATGATGGATTTAAAAGTTACCCTTATTCAATCCAATTTGTATTGGGAAAATGTAGATCAAAACTTAGCCATGTTTACGGATAAGATTAATGCCATTCATGAACCAACTGACATTATAGTTTTACCAGAAATGTTTAACACAGGCTTTTCTATGGATTCTGAAAGGCTGGCTGAACGAATGAATGGAAAAACGTTGAGTTGGATGATGGAATTGGCTAAACAAACTAATTCAGTTATTGTGGGAAGTTTAATTATTACTGAACATGATGAGTTCTATAATCGATTAGTTTGGGCACAACCAAATGGAGATTATTACACTTATGATAAAAGGCATTTGTTTAGAATGGCTGGAGAGCATAAGCATTTTAGTTCTGGAGATGAGTTATTAATAGTTCATTATAAAGGCTGGAGAATATGCCCCTTAGTTTGTTATGATTTGCGTTTTCCGGTATGGAGTAGAAATATAACAGAAGATGGAGGTATTGCTTATGATTGCCTTATATACATTGCAAACTGGCCAGCTGCAAGGAAAGCGCCATGGAGTAAATTGTTAGAAGCGAGAGCTATTGAAAACCAGTGTTATGTAATAGGTGTAAACCGTGTTGGTAATGATGGGAACCAAATTAATTATAGTGGTAATTCTGCTTTGGTTAACCCTAAGGGAGAAATAGTTTCTACTATTTCAGAGAGCTCTGATACTCAACAAACGTTATCTATTTCATTACAAGAGTTAAACGATTTTAGGAAAAAGTTCCCTGTGGGTATGGATGCAGATGTATTTGAAATCAAAGGTCATCTCTAACACACTCATTTTTCAAATATTAAACTTTAATACAAAAAAAGATTTGTATTAATATAATTGGCATATTTGCCACCCCAAAAAAATTAGAATGCCAAAAAGAATAATCATAGGAAAAAAGGATGTTGTTGATTTTCCAAAAATCAACTTGTTTGATATTCCTGTTAAAATAGATTCAGGGGCTTATACCTCAAGTATTCATTGTTATAAAATGAAAGAAATACTAGTTGATGGAAAGGAAAAATTGGAGTGTCATTTCTTGAGCCAGAAAGATAAAAACCACGAAGATGGAATTATTCTATTTGATGAATTTAATGAGCGTAAAGTAAAAAGTTCTAACGGGCTTTCTGAAATAAGATACAGTATTAAGACAAAGATTAAATTATTTAACGAGTTTTACAATATAGAATTGACTTTGTCAAAACGATCAAGTATGAGATATAGAGTTTTGTTAGGGAGAAAATTTTTAAACAACAAGTTTATTATCGATACAACAAAAACTAATTTATCACAAAAAAACATCATTCAGCATTTTAACTTCGAAACAAAATGAAAATAGCGATACTATCAAGAAACCCTAATTTATACTCTACAAAGCGATTAGTAGAAGCAGGTAAACAACGTAAACATGAAATGTTAGTAATTGACCATACTAAATGTGATATCTTAATAGAAAAAAGAGCTCCTAAGGTTTATTATAAAGGAAAGCCATTAGAAGGAATTGATGCTATTATTCCAAGAATTGGAGCATCTGTAACCTTTTATGGAACTGCCGTTGTTAGGCAATTTGAAATGATGGGAGTATTTTCTACTGTAGAGTCGCAAGCTTTAGTAAGATCAAGAGATAAATTAAGAAGTTTACAGGTGCTATCTAGAGCTGGTTTAGGAATGCCTAAAACTGCATTTACTAATAATTCAAAAAGTGTAGCTGAGATAATTAAAAAAGTTGGAGGAGCTCCTTGTATTATAAAGTTGTTAGAAGGCACTCAAGGTGTTGGTGTTGTCTTGGCAGAAACAAAAAGTGCTGCAGAGTCTGTTTTAGAAGCTTTTCACGGATTACAAGCAAGAGTAATTGTACAAGAATTTATAGCAGAATCAAATGGAGCAGATATAAGGGTTCTAGTGGTAGATGGAAATGTAGTAGGTGCAATGAAGCGTCAAGGTAAAGAAGGAGAGTTTAGATCTAATCTTCATCGAGGGGGTAGTGCAGCGCTAATTGAACTGTCTGAAGATGAAGAGAATGCTGCATTAAAAGCTGCTAAAGCTCTTAAGCTTAGTGTTTGTGGAGTAGATTTATTGCAATCTAATTCTGGCCCAATGATTATGGAAGTGAACTCTTCTCCAGGCTTAGAAGGAATTGAAGGCGCAACAAAAAAAGATATCGCTAAGAGTATTATTCGATTTATTGAAAGGAGTGTATAATTACATTTTTTTCCTGTTATGAAGGATTAAAAAATTACTCCTTAATTATCCAATTAATATCATTGTCCCAGTTTGCACGAATGGCAATTTCTTTTTCGTAGAAGATAATTTTTTCTGGTTGTTGTTTATTGATATAATTACCGGTAGTCCATTTTTTATCATTATTAGTATCAATAATTAATTTCAAT
>JARGOE010000121.1 GCA_029210015.1 Vicingaceae bacterium | reverse complement strand
CTGTTGTGAAATTTACGAAAAGAAATATGATTAGATTATTAAAACAAAAAACTCCCAAGTTAATAACTTGGGAGTTTTTACCTATCTATAATATTAAAACTAGCTATTCAACGCTTCCGCTCCACCAACAATCTCCAAGATTTCTCCTGTAATTGCAGCTTGACGAGCTTTATTATAGCTTAATTTTAAATCATCTATTAAATCAGATGCATTATCAGTTGCTTTATGCATTGCAGTCATTCTTGCACCATGCTCAGAAGCTTGAGAATCTAACAAAGCTTTAAAAAGTTGAGTTTTTAAAGATTTAGGTATTAACTCCTGAATAATAAACTCTTTATTTGGTTCAAAGATATAGTCTGTTGTACTTGTATTTTCTTCAGAACTTTCTGGAGGTAAAACAGGTAAAAATTGTTCAGTAACAATTTCTTGTACAGCTGCATTTTTAAATTGATTGTAAATCACAACAATTTTATCTTGATGCCCTTCTTTAAATTGACTCATTAATTTCTCAGCAATTTCAGAAGAATTCTCAAAAGTTAAATCATCCCAAATTGTTTCAGCATGTCTTGGAAGCATGGTTCCTTTAATGCCGTAAGATGTGTTTTTAAAAGCATCTGAACTTTTCTTACCAATTGAAAGCACAGTTACATTAGCTCCTTTAAAATCATTCTCAGCTAATCTTTTTGCAGTTTTAATAACGTTATTATTAAATCCGCCACACAAACCTCTATTAGAAGTAATACTAACAATTAATACATTTTTAACTTCTCTTTCAGTAGAATAAACTCCATCCGAGCTATCTAAACTTGCACTAAGGTTAGATAATATTTCTTGTAACTTATTAGCATAAGGGCGCATTTGCGTAATTGCATCTTGTGCTCTACGCAACTTGGCAGCAGAAACCATTTTCATCGCAGATGTAATCTGCTTAGTAGATGAAATTGAAGTAATTCTGTTTCTTATTTCTTTTAAATTTGCCATTCTTTATGTTTCAAGTTTACAGTCAAAAGACCAAAACATTAAACTTCCAATTATTTGTAACGTGCCGTTAATTCTTTGGCTACATTTTCTAATGTAGAAGTAATAGTATCATCTAATTTTCCAGCTCTTAATGAATCTAACACATCTTGGTGCTTGTTAGACATATAACTTAAAAATTCAGCTTCAAATGCTCTTACTTGATTAACAGGAACAGCGTTAATTAACCCTTTTGTTCCTAAATAAATAATAGCTACTTGGTGCTCAACAGATAATGGAGCATTTTGACCTTGCTTTAAGATCTCCACATTTCGCTTACCTTTATCTAATACAGCAGTTGTAGCAGCATCTAAATCAGATCCAAACTTAGCAAAAGCTTCTAACTCTCTATATGCAGCTTGATCCAACTTCAAAGTACCTGATACTTTTTTCATTGATTTAATTTGAGCATTACCACCAACACGAGATACAGAAATACCTACATTAATTGCTGGACGCACACCTTGATTAAACAAATCAGACTCTAAGAATATTTGACCATCTGTAATAGAAATTACATTAGTTGGAATATATGCTGATACATCACCTGCTTGAGTTTCAATAATTGGCAAGGCTGTTAAAGAACCTCCACCTTTCACTTTACCTTTTAAAGATTCAGGTAAATCATTCATTTCAGCAGCTATACTATCAACATTTACCACTTTTGCAGCTCTTTCTAATAACCTTGAGTGTAAAAAGAATACATCTCCAGGATATGCCTCACGTCCCGGTGGTCTTCTCAACAATAAAGAAACCTCACGGTAAGCAACAGCTTGTTTTGATAAATCATCATAAACAATTAATGCTGGTCTACCAGTATCTCTAAAATATTCACCTATTGCAGCACCTGTAAATGGTGAGTAAAATTGCATTGGTGCAGGATCAGAAGCATTTGCAGCAACAACAACAGTATAATCCATTGCCCCAGCTTTTTCTAATGTTTGAACTATACCTGCAACAGTAGAACCTTTTTGACCAGTTGCTACATATATACAAAATACAGGTTCTCCTTTATCGTAAAATTCTTTTTGATTAATAATTGTATCTATACAAACAGTTGTTTTACCAGTTTGTCTATCTCCAATTACTAACTCTCTTTGACCTCTACCTACAGGAATCATAGCATCAACCGCTTTAATTCCAGTTTGTAATGGTTCAGCAACAGGCTCTCTGTAAATTACTCCAGGAGCTTTACGCTCTAATGGCATTTCAAATAATTCACCTTCAATTGGTCCTTTACCGTCAATTGGATTTCCTAAAGTATCAACAACTCTACCTAACATTCCTTCACCTACATTAATAGATGCAATTTTGTTAGTTCTTTTTACAGTATCTCCTTCTTTAATTCCTTTAGATGAACCTAAAAGTACTGCACCAACATTGTCTTCTTCCAAGTTTAATACAATTCCTCTTAATCCACTTTCAAATTCAATTAACTCTCCAGATTCTACTTCTGATAGTCCGTAAATACGGGCAATACCATCACCAACCTGAAGAACAGTACCTACTTCTTCTAATTGTGCTTCAG
>JARGOE010000120.1 GCA_029210015.1 Vicingaceae bacterium | reverse complement strand
ATGTATTACTTCGTTCCTAAAGCGGCTAATCGTCCTGTTTATTCTTACCGATTATCTATTATTCACTTTTGGGCATTAATATTCTTATACATTTGGGCTGGTCCTCACCATTTATTATATACTGCTTTGCCTGATTGGGCTCAGTCTTTAGGTGTTGCCTTTTCTGTAATGTTATTATTGCCATCTTGGGGTGGTATGTTAAATGGATTGTTAACACTTCGAGGAGCTTGGGATAGAGTAAGAGATGATGTGGTGTTGAAATTCATGGTAGTGGCATTGACTTGTTATGGTATGTCTACTTTTGAAGGGCCATTACTATCATTAAAATTCTTTAACTCTATTGCTCACTTTACTGATTGGATTGTCGCTCACGTTCATATTGGAGGTTTGGGATGGAATGGAATGTTGACATTCGGTATGTTATACTGGTTGTTTCCAGTAATGTTTAAAACAAAACTTTATTCTAAAAAGTTAGCAAACTTCCATTTTTGGATAGCTACATTAGGAATCTTGTTTTATGCAGTTCCAATGTATTGGGCAGGTTTTGCACAAGGTTTAATGTGGCAAGAATTTAAGCCAGATGGAAATTTAGAATACGAATTTATTGATACAGTAACTAAGCTTCGTCCAATGTATATCTTAAGATCATTTGGAGGGTTGTTATTTATCTCTGGAGCTGTTGTAATGTTTTATAACTTATTTAAAACTGCAAAAGCAGGTTCGTTTATTGCAAATGAATCAGCAGAAGCAGCTCCATTATTAAAGGCACCTAAAACAGTTAAAGGTGAAAACTGGCATAAAGCATTAGAGAGAAAGCCAGTTAAGATGTTGGTTTGGAGTTTAATTATTGTTGCCATAGGGGGTATTATAGAAATTATACCTACAGCTGTTGTGGAATCTAATATTCCTACGATAGAAAGTGTGAAACCATACACTCCATTGGAACTAGAAGGGCGTGATTTATATATAAGAGAAGGTTGTTATAACTGTCACTCTCAGATGATTCGCCCATTAAGGTTTGATACTAAGCGTTATGGTGAATACTCAAAAGCTGGTGAGTTTGTTTATGATCATCCATTCCAATGGGGATCTAAACGTACAGGGCCAGACTTGGCAAGAGAAGGTGGTAAGAAAAGTAATTATTGGCACTATAGCCATATGATTTTGCCAAAGGAAACTTCTCCAGGATCTTTAATGCCAGCTTACCCTTGGTTAAGAGATGATAAGTTGGATTATGGAATTATAGATAGAAAAATTAGAGCAATGCAAACGCTAGGTGTTCCATATGAAGAAGGATACGATCAAAAAGCGGCTGCAGATCTTGAAGCTCAAGCACTAGAAATAGCTAGAGATATCTATGTGTCTAATCCAGATAATAAAGAGTTTACTGATGCTGATGTGAAGGAGTTAAGTGAAACTGAGTTAGTAGCATTGATTGCTTATTTGCAAAGATTAGGAACTGATATTTCGAATACTAAAACAGAGGAGGAATAATTATGTTACGATTTATAAAAGGAAACTTAACAACGATAGATGGGATAGAAATATACCCAATTATATCACTAGTAGTATTTGTAGTGTTTTTTGTAGGATTGTTTTGGTGGGTATTCACTGCAGATAAAAAGTACATTAAAGAAATGGGGAACCAACCGTTAAATGACGATAAATAATTGAAGTATGAAATTGATTAAAAATAAAATAATACTAAGTTTATTAATAGCTGTTTTTGTTGTACCTAGCATTAATGCTAATAACGGACAAGATTTATTTAAACAAAATTGTTCTGCTTGTCATAAAGTAGATGCAAAAGTTATTGGGCCTGGATTAAAAGGTGTTAAAGCTAAGTGGGTTGATGCCGGAGAAGAGGCTAACTTAATTAAGTGGGTTCAAAATGCCCCTGAGTTATTTAAAAGTGGAGAATCACAATTAGCTAAAGATATTTGGGATTTTTCTCCATCAGAGATGACAATTCAAACTCATTTAACAGAAAATCAGATTAATGAAATATTTGATTATGTAGAGAATTACGTTCCTGAAGAAGTGGTTGAGGTTGAAAGTGAAAATCTATCTAGAAAACCAGGAGAAGCATTATCTGATGAAGTTATTTATTCTACTGAAGAAGCGGAAGCAATTAATAAAGAGAGAAATGGTTTTAATAGAATGGTGTTTTTCTTCCTGTTGTTTTTAGCTGTATGTTTATTAGGAGGAATTGTTTCTATATCTAAAACTATTCAAACCTTTTTAACCTTAATGATTAGGAAAGGTCAAACTCCAAAAAATGACAAACCTTCTGGTAAAGGCAATACGATAGCTTCATTAGTTTTATTGTTGATTATGTCTACTCCTTTTAGTGGTTTTTCTATGACAATAGATACTGATATTTCAGGATGGCTAATTGTTTCTGATATTGATATTATGGTATTGTTTTTAGGTAATCTTCTATTGTTTTGGGTGTTAATGGATCACAAAAAAACATTAAAGACAGTTATTGCTCAATATGATGTTAGTTTATTAAAGAAAAGAAGTCTTGATGGTAAGGAGGTTAAAGAAGA
>JARGOE010000119.1 GCA_029210015.1 Vicingaceae bacterium | reverse complement strand
ATGATGTTTCCTGCAATTGCAGCTTGACCACCAAAAATTTTAACGCCTAATCGTTTACTTTCTGATTCTCTACCGTTTTTTGAACTACCGGCTCCTTTCTTATGTGCCATATCTGTATAATTTGCTTCCGATTAAAACCGGAATATGGTTATTATTTTTTAGCTGAATCGTCAGCTTTTTTTGTTGTTGTCTTTTTAGCCGCTGGCTTCTTAGCTGCTGGTTTTTTAGCTGCAGGTTTCTTAGCTGCTGCTTTTGGAGCCGCTTCTTTTTTAGCTGCAGGCTTCTTAGCCGCTGCCTTTGGAGCTGCTTCAGCTTTCACTTTAGGTTCAGCTTTTTTAGCTGCAGGCTTAGCGCCAGACTCTGATATTGATTCAATTTGGATTTTTGTTAAAAACTGACGGTGTCCGTTTTTTACTTTATATCCTTTTCTTCTTTTCTTTTTAAACACGATAACTTTATCGCCTTTAAGGTGCTCAATTACTTTTGCAGATACTGCTGCACCTTTGATAACTGGGGCGCCAACATTCACTTTTCCTTTGTTATCGATTAACAAAACATTATCAAAAGTAACTTTACTACCTTCTTTGTCTTGTAAACGATGTACAAAAAGTTGTTGGTCTTTCTCAACTTTAAATTGTTGCCCTGCTATTTCAACTATTGCGTACATTTCTTAATTATTTTAATTTTTTAAACGGGTGCAAACTTATTACTTATTTTTTTAAATACACAGTTTTATGCGTTATTTCTTAAAAAGTTAAACTAACACCTAAACTTGGCATCAATGGTAATTGATATACTTTTTCAGCTGTAACTCTATCAATAAAGAATAAGTTATCTCTATTATAAGCGTTAGTTGCTCCTAAATTAGCTTCTAAAGTCGAATTTTTTCCTAATTCGAATTTACGTTTTATATTAACGTCTAATCTGTGATAGAATGGCAACCTTCCTTTATTTATTTCTGCTAATTGTAACTCTAAACTACCATTTGCAGAAGTATAATTTTCATCAATTGAAGAAAAGTTAACCCCTTCATAAAATCCTTGTGTTTGAGTAAATGGAAAACCAGAAGCTAAGTTCCAACGAGTATTAAACTCCCAATTCAAATCTTTACCAAAGATATATGAAACAACTAAATTAACATTATGTCTTCTGTCAAATACGGGTGCATATTCTTGAATACCATCCCAACGTGTTACTTTACCTAAAGAATAAACTGTCCAAACATTAATGTGAGTTGATGAATATTTCAAAGAAACATCTACCCCATAAGCATCACCTGTTTCTACAATAAACTCTTTTTTAACTACATCTGGTTTATCTGCTGCCGCATCATCATCTTCATCAAAAATTTGATTACGATTTGTATTGGTTAATTGAGTAAATGCTTTATAATACCCTTCAATGTTTAAGTTTAAAGAATTACTTAAATCATATTCAAAACCTAATATAGCATGATTCGCTTTTTGTAGTGCATGAGTAATTTCCCTAACTGTACCATCTTGCTCTGTAAACTCATCCTGTAAATTTTCAGGACCAGATAAGAATCCGTAAAACAAGTTAACGATATCTCTATCAGAATTAGCACTAATTAAATTTTGAGAGTACATTCCTCCTGCTGCTTTTAAACGAAACTTGTTAGTTACATTGTATTTAAAACCTAAACGTGGCTCTGGAGAGAAAGTAGATAACGATGCATAATATTGCAATCTAACACTTGGCTCTATTACCATTTTACCAGCATTAATTCTATACATCATATAACCAGAAAGTTCGGTAGTATTCTCTTCTTGAATAATACGTGTTCCAACAGTATTAACAAATTCATAGTTAGTTTTAAATCCTAATAACTCTAATCCATATTTAAATTGGTTATCACCTGAGAAAGTGGTAAAGTCCATTCCACCATTAAATCCATTAATAGCACTAGATCTTGGCAATCCATCAACCTCAGTCAATTCAATTTTGTAATTAGACACAGCTATTACACCTTCAATTAATGTTTTAGAAGTAGCAGGAACCAATACAAAATTTGCACCACCACCACCAGCAGTCCAACCTAAATTTGAAACATCAGAATAATTTACATTATCTCTATAATTAAATCCAAAAAGACTAACCTTATTACCGTTACCTCCATGAAAAGTCATTTTACCGTAAATATCAGTAAATCCATATGGCAGACCTAAGGTATCAACCCCTCTAGCATTGTCAGAACTTAGTCCTTCAAAATAAGGCTTGTAAATAGATGAAGATTGTTCCAAATAAGAATGCTTACCAGACAATACAAATGTAATTGCTCCCCCACCTTCTTTTGCCTTTTTAACTGGCCCTTCTAAAGTTAATTTTGAGCTAAATGTACTTGCAGAAACCTTTCCTCTTAATCGTTTTTTATCTCCATCTCTCGTAGTAATATCCATAATAGATGATATTCTTCCGCCATACTCAGCATTAAATCCACCTGTATAAACATCAGCACTTCTCATAATATCAGTATCAAATACAGAAAATAACCCAATAGAGTGGAAAGGATTATAAATTATCATTCCATCCATTAACACTTTATTTTGAAC